>JAODGF010000187.1 GCA_025464645.1 Methanosarcinales archaeon | reverse complement strand
AGGTAATATTGAAACTGGATGTGAGGAACGAGGAGATATTTGAGAAGACGTTGAAGGAGTTGAGTATAGAGACCCGAACTGGAATGTTTATACTGGCAATTCGTAGGAAAGATGGCAAATGGGTATATAATCCAGCAGGAGATACAAAGATAAAGGAAGGCGATTTGTTGATTATGCGAGGTCCGAAGGAAGGGGAGGAGAAGATAAAGGAGATTGTATCTGCTCCAGCTCTAAATTGAGAAGCCTTCCTTTCCTTTTAGCAACGCTTTCCTTTCTAAGAAGAGATTTTGGTTTATCTTATCCTCTATCACCCTATCCGAGTCAATCACTGCCCGTTCGGTATCGCCAAACCGGTCCTTTGCTTCTTTCATCTCATCTATAAATTCATCCACTTTTCCCGCGGATACCAACTCATATAACCTGTTTGCAACTGCTAAAAATGTCTCGTGTATTTTATCCATCTCAAAATTGGTCTGTATCATTGCATATAAATGCGGGTCTTGATGCAATAGCCTGCCCACGAAATCCATTATTATCTCGTACATGGGGCTCATGAACTTCCTTGAGTTTTCAACGTCAAAATTGAGATTCTTTAAGGTGATGCCAAAAGAAAGAAGGATAAAATGTGTCAGACCCTGGATGACCGACATTATTTCATCGTGCTCCTCTGCCGTTAAAAATTCAATTTTTGCACCATTTTTCTTGAACATCGCCTCTATTTTATCATATAAATGACCCTTTCTTAGGGGTACGAAAATAATAGTTTGACCCCGCATGCTTTTTGCCGTGGGACCGAATAAAGGATGGGTACCAAGAATTTCCACACCCTTATTTGTAAATCTACCCATTATCTCGACCGGTGCTTTCTTCACCGATGTTATGTCCATTAGTAGTGAACCCTTGTGCATCTCCGGTCCCACACACTCTATCACGCGTCCCGTTATGTCTATGGGCACCGAAACGAGCAACACGTCTGTATCCACAATATCTTCTTTTACCTCTGCTTCGCTCTCCGTAACCTTTAGAATATCTGCATTTAGAGATTGAACATTCATCTCTTTTGCTATCTCTTTTGTTTTGGGACTTTTATCCACTATCCGCACTTCAACGCCGTTTTCCTTGAAAAAACCGGCGAACCATCTCCCCATCCCACCCGCTCCTCCTATTATCGTGACTTTCATCTCAATCACTCCATTTTTGATAAAAAGGTTAATTGAATGGAAGGTTTATAAAGATTTAAGAAGGAAGTTTGTAAAAGAAAAGAGTGAGAAAGACATGGCTGTTGGAAGGAGAATAGTTAGAAACAGGGGGATTAGAAGAAGTGAAGCGGGGAAAAGAAAAAAAATTGAGCTAAGTATTGAGACAAAGGACTTTGGTCCGATAAGCGGCGGTAAGATAACACTTAAACCTCTTACATTATTTATTGGACCTAATAATTCGGGGAAATCCTATGCTGCAATGCTAGTTCATTCGATATTTGAATCATATACTCCAGGCGTCTTGCCTAAGGGTGTGCCGCCCTTTTTTAGAAGACCATTTTTTGACATGCCCGAATCTCGTCAAATTTTTGCCGAAAAATTATTTACATTGACAGCGCAAATTAACAGCTTGGAAGAGGGGGAAGAATTAGAAATTCCAAAATTAATCTTAGAAAAAGCGACCAACAAGATTTCTGATGAGTTATATGTGAAAAGGTTAGGCGAAGAAATTATACGTTCATACGCCAGCCCTCTAAGCAAATTAATCAGGATTGGAAAAAAGTCCTTTGCATTAAAAATCAATTTTAATTCTCGTAGCATTCATTTAGCATGCCAAAAAGATAACTTGAAAATCCTGGAATATCCTAAATCTGGTATTAAAATAAAAGTCAAAGTAAGCAGGGAGGTAGAAGGTATTGATATACACAAAGGAAAAGAAGGAGAATATTCAGTTCAAATCGGGAGAGATTTGAGAGAAAACGAGGAAGAAATCATGGTTTACCTCTTGGCCGACTCAATTTTTGATATTTGCACTTCTAATTTATTAGAAAATATGGCAATGCCATGTTACTATCTCCCTGCTGCAAGGTCAGGCATACTTCAAGGTCATAAAGCACTCGCCGCAAGTATAGTAAAAAAAGCCCCTTATGTTGGTATAGAAAGGTTGGAAATTCCAAAATTCTCTGGCGTAGTGTCTGATTTTATATCCTCTGTTATTACCTTGCCTGAGGAGAAGGGTACTTTTTATACGCTTGCTCAAGAATTTGAAAAAGAATTGATTAAAGGAGAAATCGTAGTTCGAACTTTAGACGAGTATCTTTATCCGGAAATTCAATATAATTTTCTTGGTACTGAGATTCCATTACATAGAGCTTCTTCAACTGTTTCTGAATTAGCACCGCTATTTCTCTATTTGAAGTATGTCGTTGAGCCAGGAAGCGTTTTAATAATAGAAGAGCCCGAAGCGCACTTACATCCAGGAAATCAGCTTATTTTAGCAAAGTTCTTGGTAAAATTGATAAGAAGAGGCGTTAACATAATAATTACTACCCATAGCGAGTATTTATTGGAACAATTGAGCAGTTTTATCATGCTTACCAAGGTTGAACCTAAGAAACGTGCTGAAAGATATGGATATAATAAAGAGGATTTCTTGAAGCATGAGGAAGTTGCCGCTTACGTATTCAATTATGACAAAAGGAGCGGTGGAAACAAAATAACGGAAGTTGAAATAACCGAAGAAGACGGAATTTCGCAGGATGAATTCATTAAAATTCATGAAGCTCTTTATGAAGAGACACTCAAGCTTCGAAGAGATTTAAGCGGCGATGTATAAATAATGGGGGAACCATTTTATGCCCATTATAGATTGCATCAAAATAGATTGTATCAAAAGTGGCTTCGCCGAAGCGATAGTAAACCACTGCTCAGAGAGAAGCTGTAAACTGAAACTTACTGGTTTGAGTAACCATATCATATTGAAAGGTGAAAAAATTTGTAACGATCGTAGAATATGTGACTGCATTATTTTTACAATAGAAGATGAGCAGGTCGTTATTGGTATTATAGAACTGAAAGGCAGGACTGCACACTCAAGTGAAATTGAAGAAAAGCTAACTAACGGATTGGAAATTGCATCAGATATTTTAGAGCAGTGCAATATTGAACGCTTCAAATCAGAATTTTATCTTATCGCCTTATGTAAAAGTTTGAAATCCTCTGAATACCGGATAATAAGCAGTAGAAAAATCTATTTTAGAGGAAAAAGGTATGATATCATACCCAAAAAGTGTGGATTATCCTTCTTTAATTTAATATTACGTTTAAGGTAGAAATAAAAAGCTAAAATGGAAAGAAAGATAAAATATATCGAGCATCCTTCGGACGTGGGATTCGAAACGTATGGCGATACGCTGGAGGAACTATTTGCTAATGCCGCTATCGCAGCTTACAGCTT
>JAODGF010000186.1 GCA_025464645.1 Methanosarcinales archaeon | reverse complement strand
TACCTATTCCCCACAATAATTAATGGAGGTATAAAAGTATAAAATGATTGCGCAAGAGCAAAAGCCTATGGAGGAGATTCTGGGTTACCTTGAGGGAAAGCAGAAGATAGTAGCAATGGGTTGTGGTGGGTGTGCTACTTTCTACTACACGGGAGACAAAAAGGCGGTAAATGAGATGGCGGAGAAACTTACCAAAGAGGGAAAGGAGGTCACCAAAATTATCCTGCCTTTAGGTATATCTGCCTGTGAAATTGACATGAGTGCTGCGTTTTTGGAAAAGAACCGAAAGGCGATTGAGGACTGCGATGCGGTTTTAGTGATGAGTTGTGGTGACGGTGTGCAAGTAGTGACTGAATATATAGATAACAAAATGGGTCTCGCGAAGGGCGTATATCCTGCAAATGATGCGTTGGGGCTTGTGGGTGGCGGTCCTACCAAGTTCAAGGAGACCTGCCAGTCATGCGGGATGTGTGAATTGGGCAAAACCGCAGGTATCTGCCCTTTGACTTCATGCGGGAAGGGATTGATGAACGGTCCTTGTGGAGGAGTGCGAGCAGATAATAAATGCGAAATAGACCCTGATAAGGACTGCGCATGGGTGAAGATATATGAGCGAATGGAGAAACTCGGTGAACTCGATAAGTTCATAGAGATGCGTGACCCACATGAATGGAGTAAAATGAAAAGACCACGGCTGTTCGAGATAGATAAGCCACTCAGTCCGGTAAGAGCAATGCTTGGTTCTCTACCTGCATATCTTACTTTGCTCAGGAAGCCAAAACTTGAGGAATAAAAGAGGAGAGTGATAAAAAAATGGGTGATGAAGTTTATAGCGACTTGATGAGAGAATTGGTGGAAGGGAAGTATGTCTTCACGGGTGAGTTGGAGCCGGAGAAAGCGGGCGATGTCCACGAGCCGATTGAGATGGCAAGGGACTTGAAAGGTCTGGTAGTCGCATGTAACGTGACGGACAATCCGCAGAGTTTCGCTTACGTTAACAGTATGGCAGCGTCGTATCTAATCCAGAAAGAGACCGGTATGGAGTGCGTATATCAGCTCAGGTGCGCGGACAGAAATCGCATGGCACTTTTATCCGACGTGCTTGGTGCTGGCGCCTTAGGGTTGAAGAATATCCTGGCGTTAACGGGCGACCACGTATCACTGGGTGATACTCCGGATGCAAAACCTGTATTCGACCTGGACTCAACCACGCTCATAGCCATGATACGGAAAGTGGTGGACGAGGGCAAGGACCTTGGAGGCAATGAAATACATAATCCACCCAAACTGCACGTGGGTGGTGCCGCGGCACCCGGAGCGGCAAATTTAAAGGCAGAGGTTGCAAAGGTGAAGCGAAAAATCAAGGTTGGAGTGGAATACATACAAACGCAAGTCGTTTACTACACTGATGTTCTGGACAGGTTCTTTAAAGAACTGGGGAAAGTGGACGTTCCTGTTCTGGTTGGGATATTCCCGGCAAGGACTTTCGGACAGGCGGATTTCTTCGATAAATACGTTGCAGGCGTGGATGTGCCACCGGATTATCTGGAAGCAATGAGGAAGACGAAGGAGATAAAGGACAAGGAGAAGAGGAAGGAAGAGGTGGACAGGGTCAACGTAGAATTCTTTACAGAGTTTCTGGAGCATCTGAAAGGAACGCCGGCGGCTGGATGCCACATGATGGCTGTGGGGTATCCGAGAATAATTGCACCACTAAAGAAAGTGATGGAGTAAAAATTTTGGGGATATTTTTCCCCCTTACTTTTTTTATTTTGATTTATCTATCTTCTTTACCTCGAATTCCAATTTTTTGTATAAATTCACAATACTGTGAATGCATCTGTTAAAAAGGAGATGCGGGGACTTTTGCAAAATGGTAATGAAAAGCGATGATAAAGGCAGTATAAAAATAGAGCATGGTGCAGGCGGGGAAGGGATGCGGGAGTTGCTTAAACTCGTGCTGAGATATTTCAATTTTAATTTCAATAGTGAAAAAGGGAACAATAGGGTAAAGGTGGAAGTGCCTTTGGAAGCATTGGATGATTCCGCCGTCGTTGACAACATCGTTTTCACTACCGACTCGCATACGGTAAAACCACTATTTTTCCCTGGTGGGGATATTGGGACCCTGGCAATTGCAGGTACGGTTAACGATATTGCGGTTATGGGTGCAGAACCTCTGTGCTTATCTGCCGCATTCGTAATAGAAGAAGGTTTTCCTTTCGCAGATTTTGAAAGGATTTTAGATAGTATGAAGCGGACCTGTGAGGAAGCTGAAGTCCCGGTCGTCACCGGTGATACAAAAGTTGTTGAGCGGGGTGCAGTGGAGAAAATAGTGGTGAATACATCTGCGATGGGGAAGCGGACGGATGCACTGGAGAAGAATCTGAAGGAAGTGAGAAAACACCGGGAATTAGATGGAAATTGGTTACTGGATTCTAATCTAAGAGATGGTGATAAAATAATCGTTTCCGGTTACATCGGTGACCACGGTGTCGCGTTGCTCTCGTTCAGAGAAGGATTCGGGTTTGACACCGAGTTGAAATCTGATATAACTCCTTTAAATAAGATGATTTATGAAGTGTTAGAAGTTGGTGGCGTGGTAGCCATGAAAGACCCTACGAGAGGTGGACTGGCAAATTCGCTCAATGAATTCAGTGAGAAATCGAAAGTCGGTATTTTAATAGAAGAGGAAAAGACACCGATAAGAGAATCGGTTAGAAACGCTTGCGAGATGTTGGGGATAGACCCATTGGAAGTAGGAAATGAAGGGAAGGTGGTAATGGGTGTGGTGAAAGAAAAAGCAGAAGATGTGCTTGATGCATTGAGGGGAACAGAAAAGGGAAAGGATGCGGAGTTAATTGGTTCTGTGACGAAAGAGATAAAAGGAGTGGTGATGAAGACACGAGTTGGTGGTCACAGGGTTGTGGAGCCGCCAATAGGCGACCCCGTGCCGAGGATATGCTAACTGCGTAATTGCAATGTGCAAAGTGCAAAAACAGTACTTGAAATCGCTTAAGAACTTGAGCTTAATGACGACCCTGCTTTGCATATCTCAAAGCATTTGAACAATTTCCTTTATACTCGCTGCGAAATCGCTCTCTAACAGCTTGCTTACATCACCTATCGAATCCTCAATTTTATTATCAAAACCTATCTCGCCCAGAATATGCACATCTTTTAACGCCTCTTTCACCACCCTCGAATCCCCCATCTTCATATTCTCAATAACGCCGATAATCGGCACATTCAATTCGGTAAGCAGTTTTATTACCTTCTTCACTGTTTCCAATGTCACTTTTGACGAAGTTGTCATCACCAAAAATTCCGCTCTTTTCAGCCATCTTATTACATCCATCGTTGCATCCCCGATGCCTGGTGGCGTATCAACAATTAGAAAATCCAAAGACCCCCATTTCGTAACGGCGAGCAATTCCAACATCGCATTCGAAATATCAATGCCTCTTAGGGGAGTGGGATTATCACCAGTGAAATAAACAATGCTCATGAATTCTATGCCGTAAATCTCAGGCGGAACGAGTCCCTTCTCTTCCTTTGGATACAACCCTTCTATTCCCAATATCACGTGCGT
>JAODGF010000059.1:3138-9542 GCA_025464645.1 Methanosarcinales archaeon | reverse complement strand
TGTGATAACAGAACGTGCAGCATCTGTAATTCTTGTCCACAATCATCCTTCTGGCACTTTAGAACCCAGCAAACAGGATATTCTAATGACAAAGCAACTCGTTGAAGCAGGAGCGATTTTGGGCATTAAGGTGTTGGATCATCTTATCGTATCGAAGAAGGGACATTTGAGTATGAAAGAGAGAGGGTTGTTGTGAACTAAATCATGCTTCGCAAAAAGTTTGTTTTGGTTTGGTCATTTGGATCTTTAGATTTTATAGCTCATTCATCCCCTCCTATACGCCTCCAGCTTAGCCTTAACCCAGGCGTACGGAATAGCACTACCAGCTTTCAACAGCGTAGGCTGCTCAACAAGGTAATCCTCACATAGCCGTTCATGTTCGTATAAACTCACTGCCTGTTCCTCCTCATGATTAAATATCTCGATACACTCTTCGATTCTCCCCTTCCACAACTGGTCGAAACTGCATTCTTCCACGGGCTTGTCCCACCTCAACCCCTTAAAACTCGGCGCTCTTAACTCACCGCCTCCGGTCATCTCGAGATACTGTATCTCTGCCACGAGATGCGGTTCGAGCCATTTCATTCCCTTTGGTGCTTTTTCTGGATTGACAACCGGTGCTTTATCAGTTTTTAACTTCGAGTCCTTTATTTCGCGCTTCAACATCCTTATTAAATTCGCAGTAAAGCCCGTTCCCACACTGCCTATATAAACCAGCTCAGCATCCTGATACAGAGCCATTCCCAGAGCGCTCATCTCTCGTTTCTCAGTGGTATAGCCCACGAGCACCACATCAATAGTCTTCAAATTTTTCAGCTTGAGCCAATCCCATCTCCTTCTTCCTGGATAGTAAACGCTATTCTCCCTTTTGGCAATCACGCCTTCCATCCCCTTCTTCCTCATCTCATCCCAGAGCTTCCTTCCATCTGCTTCATAAGCAATTTTCACGATGTGCTCGCTATCCTGCACTGATTCATCCAATATCTTCTTCCTCTCGCTCAATGTCTTCTCAACCAAATCTTCTCCTTCTCTTGCCAGGATGTCAAACACCACGTAGGTTGCAGGTATTCCCTTTGCCCTGCCTTCTATCAATATATCAGAATCAATTTGCTCTCTTTTTTGTAATAGATTGAAATCAGGAACACCTTCTTCATTAAAACACACGATTTCTCCGTCCAAAACGCAGTTATGTGTTATCTTTCCCAGTTCCTTCACTATCTCAGGGTATCTCTTGCTTATATCCCTCCCTCTTCTATTGATTAATCTAACCTTTTCGTACACCTCTGCTATACATCTCGTGCCATCCATCTTCGGTTCAAAAACGTAGCCTTTTTCATCGAGAACGCCTTCCATTCCCTTTTCGCATAACATCGGGAGATATTCCCGTTCCCGGCTGCGTCCAGCACTCACCTTTAGAGGCTCTATCGGGATTGTTGTGACTGGTTCCTCAATACCCATCCCCACACTTGCTTTCAATGCATCCACGAGACTTTTCTCTTCCTCCTTCTTCGGCAATTCGCCTATTTCTATCTCTTCACCTTCCATCTTCCTCCTTATCAAGTCTTTCAGCCTTTCCATGAAAGTATCCCTGAACTCCTCTAAATGAAATTCTTTTTTAAGATGCTTCCCTATGAGTAGCTTACCCAACTCTTTCTCATCAACCCCAATTTCAGGTCGCTCTCCCACCATGATTTCGCCAATGTCTCTAATATACTGGTGATAATGGAGTATGCATAAAAGCATGCCCTCTTCAAAAGGCTGCAACGCACATATATACTCCCTGTTCCGCATCACAAATTTACCTATTGCCGCGATACCCATTTCATCCAGCAATTCTCTGAACAGGAAATACGCCTTCTCGCTCTTATCCTTTGGCACTGCGAAATAACTTTTGTCATAATAAATCGGCTCCAATTCTGTTTTATCCACAAATTCCAATATCTCCAGATTCTCCTTTCCTTCTGGTTTTAGTTTATCCACTTCTTCTTTTGTGAGGATAAAATAATTGCCTTTTTCCAGTTCCAGTCCGTTAACAATATCGCTCCATCCGACCTCTTCTCCCCCTGCTTCACAGACCCTCTTATAACGTATTGGCGATTTATGCTCCCTGCATAACAACCTGAAATCGGCTCTCCCGGATTCCACTGCGGAATATAATTTTATTGGTATGTTCACCAGTCCCCAGCTTATAGAACCGCTCCAAACTGCTTTCATCGTATTATATAAATATTCAAATTGAGAACATAAAAAAATTTTTCACGTAGTAAACCGCTTATATATCCTCGTTGTCGTTTCTTCTTTGGGTCTCCAGGGTCGGTATATACCTTGTATTCTCTCTTAGGAACCTTCCCCCACTGTTTTTCTACACATACACCCACGCGCAGACCTTATGCTCCACTTCTTCAAGCATCACGTATAAGCAAAAGCCGAGCAGAGCCATAGTTACTATCGCAGCATACAAATCGGGGTATGCCATCCTGCTCCAGGCATCCATAATCAGGTAACCCAGACCCTTAGTCGTTGCAAATGATTCCACAAAGAACAGCACCGCTATCGCCGTACCTATGCTTATCCGCATTGCAGTTAATATCTTTGGTAAGGAAGCGGGTAAAATCACATGCTTGTAGATGTCTTTCTCACTCGCACCCAGAGAAAGAAGCGAGTAGATGTAGTTCATGCTTACATTCCTCGCTGCATCTCTCGTAGTCACGAGAATCTGAAAAAAAACGATTATGGCAATCAATATTATCTTGGATAAATCACCAATACCAAAGAGCAGGATGACTAAAGGGAGTAAAACAATATGGGGGAACGGATAAAGCAGGTATATGAAAGGAGCTACGATTTTGTCCGCCCTGTTTTTATAACTCACCATGCCCAGCGGGAGTGCCAGAGCTAAAGCGAATAAAATCCCGCAGCCTACTCTGATAGCGCTGATTAACAAATGCGCAAGTAAATCATCTTTTATTCCTGAGATAAAAGCATAAAATACCGCTACGGGGGTAGGAAGGGCAATTGAATTCAGTAGCACGGCAAACAAATGCCACATCACTAATATCAAAAACCCAATAATTAAGTAACTCCATCCTCTATGCTCCTCCTCACTTCCCGGCATTTCTCTAAAAAGCCCTCCGTATTTCTATAATTGACATCCCCCACTTTGTGATTTTCTATTATCTCTGCCACACTTCCGGGTCTTGAACTCAGCACAACTATTTTTTCACCGAGAAAAACCGCCTCTTCTATGTTGTGCGTTACCAGCAGCATGGTCATCCCGTTATTCTTCCATAGAGAGAGCAAGAAATTCTGCAGAGTCTCCCTCGTTAATGCATCTAAAGAAGACAAAGGCTCGTCCATAAGCAAAATCCTGGGATTTAAAGCCATTGCTCTTGCAAATCCTATTCTCTGCTGCATTCCGCCAGAAAGCTGTTTTGGATAGTGATTCTCAAACCCCTTTAAGCCAAGGTCTTCTAAAAGAGAGGAGACTGTTCTCTTTCGCTCTTTTTTACTGTATCTTCTCAGCTCTAAACCCAGCGAAACGTTTTCATACACCGTTTTCCACGGGAACAAGCCGTAATCCTGAAGTATCAGGGCTACTTCTTTCGATGGCGACACTACTTCCTTTCCCTCAATCAATGCCTTGCCACTCGTTGGCTTTAGAATACCGGAAAAGATAAAGAGGAGCGTGGTTTTACCGCATCCTGAGGGTCCAATAATAGAGCAGCTCTTGCCCTCTGAAACGTCAAAGCTGACCTCACGAAGCGCTTCTGTTCCATCTGGATAAACCTTACTTATTCCCTTCGATTCAATCATAATCCGCATTATCAAAGAATTTATATAGTTAAATCCTCATATGAAATATTCTGTTGCACCAAATTCTTGCTCTGCATCCAAGTGAGAACTTCCTCGAACTTTTCTCTTGGGTAGGGCTGTGGTTGAAGGTAAGTAGCTATCTTATAGCTCCCCGCTATCTCTTCTGGAATCCTTATCTTTTCTATGAGAAGTGCTCTGTAACTCTCGGGGTCAGAGTTTATCCTCTCCACCGCTTCTCTGTATGCAGCTAAAAATTTTGTCACGCTCTTTGGATTCTCTTCGATGAAGTCAGCACTGAAGACTATAACAGTCTGCGAAATGCTTCTGTTTAGCATCGCATCAGAGACTATTAACTTAGCGCCTTTATAGAGTGCATAACTTGCTAAAGGTTCAGGAAGTGTAGCAGCATCTACCTCATTATCGAGCAGCATCTGCATTCTTATCGGTACTTTTTTGACTTCCACCTTATCGGCACGAACGTCACCAAGTAAGGCATCGGTGATGTATTCTATAACTGTATTACTGGAGATCGCGATTTTTTTGCCTTCCAAATCAGCGATGGTGCTTATGTTCGAGCGTGGAGCGGCGACAATCGCGAACCGCATCTTTTCTGCTGTCTCTTGCAGCTCAAGACTGACAACCCTGGCATCGTAACCCGCATTTTGCAACAAAATTACTCCTACCGGGTCGTTCTCCCCGGCGTCTATTTCCCCAGCCATTAAAGCACTGTCACGCTCCATAGCACTCAAAAAAGGCACTACCTCCACATCTAACCCGTAATTTCCGAAGATTCCTTCCTTTTCCGCTACGTAATATGGTAGGGTCGCTTCGTCCGGCATGACCCCGACCCTTATTTTGCTTTCTTCTTGTTCTTGAGATATGCATCCCGAAGATATGCAACCTGCAATAACAATCAATGCTATTAAAGCGATGACTGTGTGTTTTCTCATGTACTTACTCCTTTCACTGATTGAAGAGAAGAGGATATTACTTATTTTTTTCCTTTTCTTAACGATTTTGGCATAATTTGTATATGTCCAGCATACAGAAAAAAATTAAACATTTACAGTACCTTAAATGAATTAAAGCATGGTGATGCGCGATGATAAAAAACAGGGGGAAAAAGATAAAACCTTTCTATAACCCACCGCACTTGTTATTTAAACAAATGGTCATGGTTCTGTTGTATGCTATGCTCGCGGGCTGGCATAAGAAGGCTTTTCTTCATTGGGTACTTCAGGTTAAGAATCTTATCCACGCAGGAGCCGGAGCAAAACAGATATGCTGCTTCGGGCTGAATCCACATGTGGTATGGGAAATGACAAGCAGATGCAACTTGAAGTGCATTCACTGTCATGCCTTTGGTGGCGATGCATCTTACGATGAACTATCAAAAGAAGAAGCGATGGCTTTGATTGACCAAATAGCCTCGTTAGACATCAGATCATTAGTATTCACAGGTGGAGAGCCTTTGTTACGTGAAGACCTCTTTGAGTTGATTGAGTATGCAAAGTCCCTGGGATTTACGGTCTTCATAGCCACGAATGGAACGCTGATAACAAAAGCGGTAGCAAAATTGCTGCGGGAATTCGATGTTGGCGTTGTGATAGGGTTAGACGCAATGAATCCCGAGATGCACGATCATATAAGGGGTGTCGAAGGTGCTTTTGATGCCGTAATAGAAGGGATAGAAAATTGTATTGCCGAAGATCTTTACTTGCATCTGAATATCGTTGCATCCAGACCAAACTTCGATGAAATCGCGCGAATCATAGATTATGGCGATAGAATAGGTGTCTATTCTTATTTCATTTATCGTTTTGTTCCTTTTGGCAGAGGAGAAGAGATTCGAGATTACGAGCTCGGAAGAGAGGATTTCAAAGCTCTTTTGGACCTGATTCTTGAGAAGCAACGGAAGGTGCGAGCAATAATAATTCCTGTTGCAGCTCCTGAATACTGGGCTTACATGCTTCAATCACGAGGAATCCACAATAGGCGATTAATAAATTTTCTGGGGCATTTCTTCGGCGGTTGTTTAGCTGGTAAGGGAATGATGTATATCAAGCCGAATGGGGACGTATGGGCATGTCCTTTTCTTCCAGTTCAGGTCGGAAATGTGAGGAAGGAAAGAATTGATAGGATATGGGTAAATTTGAAAAAGTTAAGGTATGCCAATGCAAAGAGCAATAGTGAATGTAATAGTTGCGAATATGAAAAGGTATGCGGCGGCTGTAAGACGAGAATGGAAGAAGATTTGAAATGCCCATTGAAAAGATGAAATCAGATAAAATCAAAATAATAGATAAAAATGACCTGGGCGATATGGTTAACCGGGTTGCCGGGCAGTGGTAAGACAGCGATAGCACAGAAAGTGAGAAGTATCCTTGCTGAAGGCGGTATAAACGTAAAAGTACTTGAACTTGACGAGATAAGAAAATTTATCACTCCAAAGCCTTCTTACTCGGAAGAGGAAAGAGATATTGTGTATAGCTCGTTGGTTTACATGGCAAAGCTGCTGGTGGAGAGTGGCAAGCCGGTTATAATAGATGCCACGGCAAACAGGCGTAAATACCGTGAAAGAGCAAGGAAGG
>JAODGF010000059.1:0-3101 GCA_025464645.1 Methanosarcinales archaeon | reverse complement strand
ATGGAGAGGGAGAGGCGAAGGAAGGCGGAATATGCCCCTTCTGGCATATATAAGCGAGCAACGGAAGAAGGAGCAACGGTGCCAGGTGTGAACGTGCCGTATGAAAAGCCGGAGAATCCCGAAGTCACGGTGGATAGTGAGAAAATGAGTGTAGAAGAATGTGCAGAGGAAGTAGTGGCATTTATAAAACGTCTAAACACTTTAAAGGGGTAATATAATCAATATAATAATACTTAATGCTTCTTTTCAAAAATGGAACATCGAAAAAATCAAAAATCGAAAAGCTTTCTTTTATACTCTGAAATCAAAATACCAAAATAAATAAGGTTATAAATATGAAGCTCGAACTCACGTAAGGAGGCGGTATGAAGCTGCTAATAATCATCTTCCTCATGTTAATTCTGCTCTTACCCAATGTTCAGGCACTTAAGATGCTATCTGGGGATCAGGTATCTGTTGATTCGCCAATAGATGATGATGTTTTTGTTTCAGGCGGTACAGTAACTCTTAATGCACCAGTTGCGAGCGCTGTAATTGCCGGTGGCACTATTATAATCAATGCACCGATAAGCGGGGATGTTTTTGGAGCTGAGAATTTTCAAAATACAGGAAGTGCAGGCAGTATAGATTTCGAAATTCTTTATCGTTGAAGAGGAAGTAAGGAAATCGCCTGTGAAAAATACCTTAGTAGGGTTTGTTCTTATAATCGCCTCTGTAATTTTGATAATCTTGCTTGCTGTAACCATTATTGGTTTTCCTGTTGCATGCCGGTGTGTTAATAGGTATTGTAGCAATTAGCTTGGGATTTGGTGCGATTATTTATGCATTGCGGAAGTACTGGCAGAGCATAACTATTCGTTAGCAAGAAGCCAAAATTAAAGTTGAGCGAAGAGGGTAGTATTGTCTCATTCTAATTGGTCACTCATGGTCACCCAATAGTGATAGAGGTCCAATTCTATCTCTTTCTCCTTATCAAAATTCTCCTTCGCTTTTTCTTTATCCCCCATAAGTTCATAGACATGCCCGAGATTGTGGTATGTCCGTGCACCAAAATCTATTAAATACCTGCTGAGATTTAGCGCCTCTTCAAAGTTCTCGATCGCTTTCTCGTATTTGCCCTGCACTGCGTATGCAATTCCACAACCGTTGTATGCTTTAGCCAAATGAGTAAGCCCCTTCTCTTCCTTTATTATCGTCTCGAAAATTTCTATCGCTCTCTGATACTTCTTCATATTCATATACTCATTGCCCACATCAATCATCATTTCGGGGTCTTCAAAAGTTTTCTTCGATGCCCTTTTTTCGCCTTGCATAAGGAACTTTATAGAATTTGGAGCTTAAATAATTTTCTATTCGTTGTTTAGATGGCTCTCGTTGTCTTATTTTTCAAGTACGATTCTCAATAATTTGTTATCTATTGTAATCAATTGAGATTTTTATCACAAAATTCCGCTTAGACTTTTTTGACGACCAAGATTTTTATATTAGAAGCCACACATCAGAATATATGATTCCTGAACAAGCTAAAGACCGTGCAAAAGCACTTCTTAACGTGATTGAAACCATGTATGAAATACAGATTACTAATTTAGAAGAGGTTATCGAGGCGATAATCGAAAAAACACGCGATGAGCAAGAGATATTAACGATTTGTACCTCTTTAAATTCATGGGTTGCAATGAATGTCCTGGTAGGGGAAGTTGAGATACCACTGGAGGTTGTGAACGAATTAGCAGGGAAGATAATGGAGTTGTAACAAGCGGATGCCCACGATAGCAGAAAAAATACTGAGTGAAAAAGCGGGAAAAGAGAAAATAGTAGAGGCAGGTGAAATCGTAGAATGCGAAGTAGATTACATAATGGTGAATGATATAACGGGCGTGCCGGCATTTGAAGTGTTTGAGGAATTTGGACTCGAACGGGGGGAAGGGATGAGAAAGGGAAAGGTGGTAGTGATACAGGACCATTATGTGCCAAACAAAGATGTCGATTCTGCGGAGCAGGCGAAAGCACTGCGGGACTATGCTCGAAGATATAAGATAGAGAATTATTATGAAGTGGGGAAAGAAGGAAGCGGGATATGCCATCAGGTAATGATAGAAGAAGGATTTGCTGCACCGGGGCGGCTGATAATAGGTGCGGATTCACACACTTGCTCTTACGGTGCCTTAGGTGCTTTTTCCACCGGGATAGGCTCGACAGAAGCTGCCGCGGCAATGGCTACGGGAAGATTGTGGTTTAAAGTCCCAACGACACAGAAGTTTGTGATTGATGGCGAGCTGAGGCGGTATGTAATGGGGAAGGACATAATATTGCATATCATCGGCGACATAGGCGTTTCGGGGTCGCTCTACAAATCACAGGAGTTTTACGGCACCGCGATAAAAAATTTAAATCTCGCGGATAGGATAACAATCTCGAACATGGCAGTGGAAGCAGGCGCAAAGGCGGGGATTATCCCGCCGGACGAGAAGGTCTTCGATTTTCTGCGGGATAGGGTAAGGGGAGAATATAGACCAGTTTATGCCGATGGTAAAGAAAGCGAGTATGAGGAAGTATTTGAGTATGATGCATCGGATATTGTTCCAACGGTGGCAAAACCTTTCTCACCTGATAATACCGCGCCTGCAAGCGAATTGGACGTTCCTATTGACCAGGCGTATTTGGGGTCTTGCACGAATGGTAGAATCGAGGATTTAAGGATTGCCGCAGAGATATTGAGGGGTAAACAGGTTAGTCGGGAAGTGAGAATGATCGTAGTTCCCGCGAGTAAGAGCGTGTTTGAGCAGGCGATAGAGGAAGGTTTAATCCAAATCTTTCTCACGGCAGGGGCTTTTGTCTGCGGTCCTACCTGTGGCGCATGCTTGGGCGGGTATATGGGCGTTCTTGCCAGTGAAGAAAGATGCGTAAGTACAACGAACCGAAATTTTATTGGACGGATGGGGCATAAGGATTCGGAGGTTTATCTGGCGAATCCCGCGGTAGTTGCTGCTTCGGCACTTGAAGGGAGGATAACAGACCCGACGGAGTTGTTATTGAAAAATGTAAAATAAAAGTTTTTTAAAAAAACTTTATAAGTGTTGTCTGTTATAATGTAAAAA
>JAODGF010000058.1 GCA_025464645.1 Methanosarcinales archaeon | reverse complement strand
TAAGCCTTGTAGTGGAGCACCTGGCATAATGAAAAAAGCAATAGGGGAAAATGTTTTTTCCCCTTTTAAACTTTATTTACGAAGTGAAAAACTTTAGAGGTGTTAAAAATAAAAACGAAGAAAATGATATGTGTGGTCGTTATAGCACTGGCACTAACGATAGCCTTTAGCGGAGTTGTTTCAGCAAACCGCGCAGTTACGCATACGCCGGGAATCGAAACCCTTACGATCACAACTGAAGTTGTATGCGATAAAAAGGTGAAAGAAATTGAGCAGCTTAACTGGGAATGCAGCAGCAATGCCTCTCTCGATAACCACCCTCTTGCATCTGGAGCGAAATATGGCAAGATAAAATACAAGGAAAGTACGTTTAGCTCAGGCGGGGCTACTAATCTCTATAAGGATTTCTGGGTAGATACAGGTAAAGCGCCGAATCTGGAAGTGAAAAAAAACATTGGATATACCGCAACGAGTGAGAAGGGCTCGTTAAGCCATGCAGAGGGCGTGGATATGTCCCTTAAATCAAGAGGAAGTTGCGTGTATATAACCGCGGGTAGCTCGATGTGCATGACCGAAGCGCAGGTGACGACTGAAACCAAAGCACAGATAACCCGCACTCCAGAGTTGCACTATGAAATCTATGCGGGAGAGGGTGAAGGTACCATGTCTGCCGGCATGAGTGCTTCTGTTGATGATAAACGTAAGAGGTTGAAGTTTAGTTATAAGACCACTGTGGATGGCTCTTTCGAGTTCTATAAGGTGGTGTATTTCAAACCGTAAAAAATAACAAAAAGATGAAAGAAGAAGAAGGATTTATTGGACTTGTAATTTTGCTTTTGAGTTTTTTATTTTTATGTTTATTTTTATTGCTTCCTCAGGCTGCCTTAGCACAAGAGGGAACGTGGACTCATTCGTCTCCGACATGGGCGATAACATATATCCATTCCACTGGTTCGTGGAATGTAAGCCAGGATCATTCACATTTGTATGCTGGAAAGAATCTATCAGAATCGTTCGCACATTCCCTTTATGCCAATGCTTCCGGTGGTGAAAGCGTGATATTAGATACGTGGAGCGTGCTTCCTGCCAGCTACGGGAGCCAGTTAAGCACTGGAACTGCTATTGGCTATGATTCTTTGGGCACCGGGGGGCAGTTGACCACGAAAGAAGGAACGGTCGTAGGATTTTATTCCCGTGACATTGGCTGTCTGGATGCTTCAGTAGGCTCTCAGGTCGCGCTCACCCGGGGTATAGCCCATTCCAGCACAAGAGCAGAGAAGGGCATAGGTTATGACTTCTCATCCCAGGGTAAGGGAAGCGTAGAGGTAGGGTGTAATGCCGTAGCTATTGGTGATGCTCATGGCACTTACAGTCAGCACATCACTGCGGAGGGCGAATTTAACATTTACTACAGTGCAGATATTAGCCTGCGTGCAAATCCATTGTGCCCTTTTGGAGGAGCGCCGTGAGTGAGTTTTAAAGGGAAGGAGCTGATCCAACTAATTAATAATAAAGAAATTAAAAGTATTTATTCGGAATTCTTGATATTTTTTATTGTACTAAACGAATTGTAAACATAAGATGGGGAAAAAGAAAAGAGCAGTGATTATCGCAAAAGGGAAGGTTCAACGTGTTGGGTATCGAGACGAAGTGGAAGAGAGAGCAAGACGGCTGGGAATATCGGGGTTTGTTGAGAACGTTAAGCCATATGATGTTAGAGTCGTTGCGGAAGGCGAAGAAACAAAAATGGAGCGGTTCATCGATGAAATAAGGATTAAAAGATACCCAATAGACGTGGAGCATTTAGAGGTTCAGTTTGAAGATTTTAAGGCAGAGTTCGAATATTTTGAGATAAGAAGGGGTAACTGGCAGGAAGAGTTAGGTGAACGTTTGGATACCGCCGGGAAATTACTTTATAGGTCTGTTGAACTCGGTGAAGAATCAGTATCGGTAGGAAAGAAGATGCTTGAAAAGCAGGATATGACAATTGGGGAGATAAGAGGACTGCGGGAAGACTTGAAAGCATATATGGAGGAGCGATTTGACAAGTTAGAGCACGAGATAAAGATAATAAAGGCTAAATTAGGGATGTTATAGGGGGAAAAAATGAAAAGAAAGACTTCTTTTGTGGCTCTGAGCATAATACTATTAGCGGTAACGGTTGTGATCCCCACAGGGTGCTGCTATTGCCCTTTTTGTCCGCCACCTTCGGATACGCCCATTGAAGAACCTGCTCCTACTCCCATTCCTGTTCGCCCTACCGGAGGTCAATATGAGAATCGAAATCTTATAGCTTACATCGACGACGAAAGCATCAGCCCCAGTGGGGACCCCAGTGTCGTAATCATTGATGTTCGGTCTCCTGAAAAATATGCTGCGGGGCACATCCCGGGTGCAATAAATTTACCGTGGTATTCTTTCAGGGGAGAAAACGGCGTTCTCATCCCTTTGGAGGAGGCAGCAGAGAAATTAGGCGAGAATGGAATAAGTCGTGCGAATAGGGTAATTGTGTATAGCGATACTTGTAAGCCCTGTGGTGGTCTTCCAGCATCTTCTTATGTCGCATGGATGCTCGAATATCTCGGGCAGGAAAACGTTTCTGTCCTCGATGGCGGGTTCGATGCCTGGTGCGCTACTTATGGATGCACGAAGAGCGTGACGACGAGACCCCCCACTGCGTATATAGCAAAACCGAGAGAAGATGAGTTTGCAGACACTGATTGGGTTCAAAATAATCTTAATAACACGCGGGTCCAGATAGTGGACGCAAGAACGGCTGAGGAATACAATGCTGGACATATTGACGGTGCAATCAACTTGGATTATGAACTCCTTTTCAGAGATGGCTTCCGGATGAAGGGCGCTTACGATTTAAAGTATCTTTTCCTGGGCAAAGGGTTGGATAAGAGCAGAGAAACTGTCGTATATTGCAGGTCTGGAGCGAGATCATCCTTTTTATACCTTGCATTGCGTTTGATGGGCTATAAAGTGCGAAACTATGACGGCTCATGGAACATATGGAGCAAAACTCACCCGGTACCGGCAATAACGATCTCAAATGTCAGCGTAAGTCCAAGTTTTGTTTACACCGGGACCCCGGTAAAGATATTTGCAGAGGTTAAAATCCCTACTCTTAAAAGGGAAAACGGAACATCAAGAACATTGCTTTTTTCTGGCTATCGTAATGCTGCTTATATTTCCAACCCGTTCTTCTCCTGGAATAAAAGTAATAGTGCTCCATACACCTTTCCTTCGTTAGAGACCAGCAATTCTTTTGTCCGGGCATACATTCATAAAGTGGGTGTAGTCAATGAGACGGTTGCCATGAATGATTATGACGAAGATGGAAGATATACGGGAGAATGGCAGACCTTCTTAGTAGAAGATGGAACCTACTATGTGGATATCGAGGCAAGCGATGGGCGAATAAAAACAGCGAAAAAGAATGCAGCAAGGATTGAAGTGGCGACAGACATTGATGGACCTTTGATTTCGAATGTTTGTGTGAGCCCCCACTTAGCACACCCTGATAGCGAGATAATGATCTCTGCAAATATTTCAGACCCCTCTGGCATTATGGGGGTTACCGCTCAGATTAAACGTAACAACGAAACTGTGCTGAAAAATATTCCCCTTAGCGATCCTGATAGAGACGGAAGGTATATTAGCGAAATGAAATTATCGCGATATTGGGAAATCGGTACTTATTATGTAAGCGTCACCGCAACCGACAGAAAATTTAATAAAGCGGAGATTGAGGATGCCGCGGATTTTGTAATATCATCAGTTAGCCCATAATACAAATACAAATGGAACAAAAAAGGGATATGTGGAGAAGGATATTTGTAGTAGCGGCGATATGCATCTACCTATTCGCTTTCTCATTCGCAGTCGTAATGCCAGTTAGTGGTGCGTTCTCTTCTGTCATTATAACAGATGTGAACCCAACTGAGTTCCATCCCGGAGAGACGAAGGAAGTGGTTTTGACCGTGAAGAACAACGGGGGCAGGGATGCGAGAGATGTCAGGTTAATATTTGAAGGCACAGGGAATGTATCCGTTATAGGATCTACGGTAAGTCAAATAAATACGTTGAATTCCTGGTGCTCAAAAGAGGTAAAAATTAATGTTCACGTAGCAGAAGGGACTCCTAATGGTGTTTATTCCATACCTGTTATGTGCTTATGGAATGAATATTATTTTAATCCCACGAAGGGCTATGAATCAACGCCAAGACAGTGGCCGGCTTATTTCGATATATCCTTTAATATAATAGGAAGTGTGCTAATAAACGTTGGAAATGTGTACACTGAGCCCACACACGTAAGACCTGGAGATGAGGATGTTAGAGTAATAGTATATATAGAAAACAGTGGAGAAGCAGATGCAAAGGATGTCGAGGCGAAATTGATATGCAATGAACAATTCGCGCCTTCCTGGTCTGGAACTGACCGTGCATATGTAGGGCGGTTAAGCTCAGGCTATGCCGCAAAGGCTATATTTCATGTTGATGTCGCGGATAATATAGATGCGGGGACGTACAGCATCCCGCTGGTGATAAGATTTAAGGATACAGAGAATGTAGAATACCGAGGGGTAATGAGTGTAGACGTATTAGTGGAGCGAAAGCCGGACTTAGAGATTGCTTCTTACTATACCGAGCCCGCGAACATAAGCGCTGGGGATCACGTTATTCTGCATGTAAGGGTAAAGAATGTGGGTTCAGAGGAAGGAGAATCGGTTAGCGTTCGGGTAACAGGAGAAGCGGATGTGCCTTTTGATTACGTTGTGACGAGCGATCACGTGGGCAATTTGAAAGTGAATGAGACAGGCGATGCGATATTGGAGTTTGATGTGGATAAAGACGCAGTGAAGAAGATATACCAGCAAGGTCTGGAGATAAGGTGCACTGGAGACCGTGACTTAGGAGATGATAATGTATATACCTTCGATAAGCAAATTCAAATGGAAGTAACGTCAAGCAGTTCAGGAAATTCGCCTATTCCGGGATTTGAGGCTTTTGTCTCTTTTATCGCACTTCTCCTCGTTTTCTTTTTTATCGCACTAAGAAAAAAGGAGAATGGGTAATTTTAGAAAAAGGTAGGCATAGAAAGGAAATTGACAAAATTAGCTGCTTTCCTCCGTCAGCATTATAAGAAGATATTCATAGCGTGGCTGATAATAGCGGTGTTTTTAGGCTACGGCATGACCAATCTGCTTTCTCAAAGTAACATGAGGAAAGAAATACCAGAGGATTTACCTGCTTTCGTTTTGCAAGAGCGAGTAGCGAGTAAATTCGGTGGGGAAGAGACGATTTACATAGCGGTCTGTTTGGACGAGGAAACCACCGCAGAAGATATACCCAGGGACATAAGGGACCCAAAAGTGGTGGAATCAGTGGTTGAATTGCACAAACGGCTTGAGAATGAAATATCTATTGAACGAGTTCAGTCAATTGCTCCTCCATTTGAAGAAGGGGTGCCAGATGGTCTGGAAAAAGTAGAAAAAGTTTTAGCTGGAAATTTCACATCGTCACAGTTAGAAGGTTTTATTAACCGTGATTTCAGTGTTATGCTGCTAAAAGTCAGACCAATAGCAGGAACAAGAGAAGAGAAGGAAGTAACAGGAAGGATACAGGATGACATAGATTCTATTACAAAGCCAGCAGGTGTGAAATATAGAATAACGGGTGTCGATACCCAAGCATATGAGATAATAAAGGATCAATTTCCGGGTAGCTTGCGCAGGGTGACCATAGTGGTGGAAACAAAGCCGCGATATGCAAGTTCAGAAGAGATCAGAGATATCCGAGACCCTGAGGTATTGAGATACGTTGATTTGCTCGCCGAGAGGGCAAGGCTTGTTCATGGTGTTCTGCGTGCTGAGAGTGCGGCGGATGTTATAAAAGAAGCGAATGCCGGTCAAATACCCAATTCGTTGAGCAGTGTTAAGTCACTCTTGAAAGAGTTAGAGAAAGATAAAATCACAGAGCAAAGGATACGTGATTATATTAGCGAAGACTATTCTATGACACTTGTGAGGCTGAACCTCTTAGATGATGTGGATACGGAGAAGATAGTAGAAGAGTTAAGGGAAGTAACAAATATAGCGAGCCCCCCGGGTATATCGGTGGATATTACTGGCGGTCCGATGATAGAGGTGACGATGGAATAGTCAATTGCTGCCACAAAATTCATCTTTATTTTTTTTTCATGGCTGTGGCGTTTACAGTGGTAAAATAATCATGATATACGCGACATATACAGCGAGGAGGATGTAAGCATCTCTTTTGTTCAGGTGCCACCCAATTCTAACGAGCAGGAGGAATATAAGGAAAGAACCGAGGAGGTAGGGCATGGATATTCCAATGTCTCCAACCACTGTGGTTTCTGCACGGAAAGATAACGGTATTCCCAAGCATGCTAAAATATCGAACGTGTTGCTCCCTATGGCATTAGAGATTGCTAAACTTCCCATACCATTTCTCGCTGCATGAATTGAGATGAAAAGATCTGATATGGAAGTACCTATGGCGATGATTACCAGACTAAAAAGACTTTCTGGTATGCCCATAATTTCTGTAATCGTTATCGTTGAACGCACGAGCAACCCTGCCGCAAGGATAATGAATAGGAGACCGCCTACCAGGTATACCGCTCCTTTCTTATTCGATGGTATCTCCATATCCCCCAGGAACTCCTCTTTTTTCCTTTTCGCATCCCATATTAGCCATGCAAGATAGACCGCGTAAAGGCATGTCCATGAGATTGCCTCATATCGCGAGATTTTTCCATCCCACATGCAAATGATGGTTATGAGTACCGCAAGGAGATAAAATAAGCCATCTCGATGAAGAACATCTCGGCTCACACTACATTCCCGAATCCAAACCGAAATGGCAACGAGCAGTGTAATGTTGAATATCGCAGAGCCAATGATTGTCCCCAGACCTATCGTGGGGGCTTCAAATGCAACAGAAAAAGCAGATGTCCCGAATTCGGGTGCGCTACTCCCCATCGCTGCAATTGTTGCGCCCACAATAGACCCGGGGATTTTAAATCTTTTAGAAAGTACGCCCAATCCCCTTACGAAATAATCAGTGCTGTAATTTAGTATTATGAAAGACATGACCAGAAATGCAATACTTATGGATAGCGTGTACATTTTATCCTCTCCTCTTATCTTTAAGCTTATTAAACTACGAATCACTATACAGTTTTTCAAATTCAAATTACTTACAACCTTGAGGATGAAAGAAGAGCGAGGAATAGAAAGAGTAGCACTTAAAATTGGCTATCTTGGAACTAATTACCACGGTTTTCAGATTCAGCCTCAGTCTGAGGTGCCAACCATAGAAAGTGAACTCTTCGAGGCATTAAAGAAACTGGGGATTATCGGAGACAGGAAAGCGGCGAATTATTCCGCTGCCGGTAGGACCGATAAGGGAGTACATGCGCTCTCTCAAGTCGTTTCCTTTGATACTTCAAACCCAAACGTGACCCCACGAATGATAAACAGTATGCTTCCGGATGATATATGGGTATTTGCTCTCGCAAAACCGTATTCTGGATTTAATGCACGCAAGGATGCTATAAGTCGTGAATACCGGTATTTTTTATTCTTACCCGATGAATTTTCTGACCCTGCTCTAACACGCATGCGAGAGGCATCGGAATTGTTTATCGGAGCACATGATTTCTCTAACTTCTCTCAGCACGAGGATGAAGGTCACTCACCGATAAGGGAGATAAAGCGGATAGAGATAGGAAAAAGAAAATCGTTTGTTATCATAGATATAGAAGCAAGCGGTTTTCTGCGTAAGATGGTAAGGAAAATAGTTTCGGCATTAAGAACGGTCGGCAGTGGCATGAAGGACAAAAAGTGGGTGGAAGACCTGTTGAAACTGCGTGTAAAGGAGCAAATTGAACCTGCACCTGCTTTCGGGCTCGTGCTGAAAAACGTTTCATATCATGGTGTCGAATTCGTAGAAGATGAATATGCGAAGAGGAGAATAACGGAACGACTAAAGAAGGATTTGGTCTTTCATGCCACGATTGCCGAGGTGTTGGGGGACATGGTGTAAATGTAAATTGCAAAATCCTATTTTCAGCGTGGTGCAGAATGCCCGTGTTTGCGAAGTGCCCCGGAGGGGTTTTTGGGCGAGCACCAAAGGTGCGAACCGCATACCCGCTGCTAAGTGACCCAATAGGGGCAAAGTGCGAAGCACCGCAGAGTGCCCAAGCACGCCTAAATGGATTTCCGTGTTATAACCTCAACAAATAGCAGTTCTTCTTTAGCCAATCTTTATGCCTCTCATAGTCGGGCATCAGCATCTTAACCTTAGCCCAGAATGGTTTTGTATGGTTTTTCTCTTCAAGATGAACAAGTTCATGAACAACAACATAATCTATCACAGGTAGAGGGGCCATAACAAGTCGCCATGAGAAATTTAAGTTTCCCTTAGAAGAGCAAGACCCCCACCTTTTTTGTGCACTGGTAATATTGACCTTATTGTGTTTGAAGCCCCTTTTCTGTGCGTACCATCTAACTCTTTCAGAAATTTTATCGTAAGC
>JAODGF010000057.1 GCA_025464645.1 Methanosarcinales archaeon | reverse complement strand
TTTTTTAAGCAGGTTGTTCGCTCTGCCGTATTCGTTAAGCGCCCTCGTCAACGCTGCTTTAAATCCACTCAGATGCTTACCCCCCTCTACCGTCTTCACATTATTCACAAACGAGAAGATATTCTCCGCATAGCTATCGTTATACTGCAGCCCAATCTCTACTTTAACGCTATCCTTCTCGTCTTCAAAAAGTACATGTCGGTGCAGTACTCTCTTATCGCGGTTTATATACTCCAAGAACGACGCAATGCCACCTTCATACTTAAATATCTTCTCTTCCCCGCTCCTTTCGTCTTTCAAGCCAAGCGAAAGCCCACGATTCAAAAAAGCCAGCTCCCTCAGGCGAGTGGCTAAAATATTGGAGTCGAAATCTAAACTGCCGAAGATCTCGACGTCCGGTTTAAATGTCACCTTCGTACCACTTCCATCATTTTCATCCGAGTAGCCTAAATCTTTTAATCCGCATACCGGCTTCCCACGCTCGTATTTTTGGAAGTATCTTCTTCCATCCCTCCTCACTTCCACTTCTAACCACTCTGAGAGTGCATTTACAACTGAAATTCCAACCCCGTGCAGCCCACCTGCCACTTTATAAACCTTGTTATCAAATTTACCACCCGCATGCAGCTTCGTCATCACTACTTCCACGGCAGAAAGGTTATATTCCTCATGCAGGTCAACAGGTATCCCCCTTCCATTGTCATTTACCGTAACTGAATTATCAGGGTGAATTATCACGTCAATAGAGGTACAAAAACCTATTAAAGCTTCGTCTACACTGTTATCTATCACTTCGCTTACTAAATGATGAAGACCCCTAATGCTGGTGTCGCCGATATACATCGCGGGTCTTTTTCGCACCGCTGTCAAGTCTTTTAAAACCTGAATATCCTTAGCGCTGTAACTTTCTTCCATCTTCTATGTAATAAATGATACGATACATTTAAATAAATTAATTTGGCTTATTTATTCGATACCCCAGGTTAATCGACTTTCAAGAATATAATTTAGTAAAAAAGCGCAAATAATCCCAAAGATGTTGGATAGAAGATAATATACGCCGACATAAGCAGTAAAGAGGTAGAGAACACCAACATTGACAGCCAATCCTCCAGAACGCCATAGATTACTTTTGAGAATGCGCTTAATGAATTGTCCTACATACGTGGTTTTTCTTTCCTTGAATGTCCACCGGTCATTCATCATAAATTGCATTAATATTGCGATTTCAATCGCAACCGTGGAAGAAAACAGGTAGTAGAGCCCCGCGAGGTCTGTCAATAGCCAGAGGAACCCCGTGTTAATCCCCGCGCCAATAACACCAACGATTGAGAATTTAATCAAGCGAAAAAAGTCCATCTTCAGAGCCTCTACTCGATACGGTAATTTCATAATATAAATGATGTATCATCATCAGTTAAAGATATAATTCACCCTTTGATTATCGTATCAGCACGTTTTACAAACATAAAATAGCAATAACTTTTGGAGGATAAGAACCCATATATGAAGCACCAAACGATGCAATTTCTCCTTTCAAATTACCAACGGATATGTTTAATCTTTTCTCCTCCACCACCTCTCCCTTATCCTTAAATGCTCTCGAAAGTAACTCTTGAAGCACCGGGTCCTTCACCTTCAAACCCTTTCTCGCCACGTGAATGTTATTCAGTTTATTTCCCGATTTCAACACCTTATACAACGATATCGAGCCATTTCCATTGCTATCGCTAAGCTCGAAAATGAGCATCAATACATTCCATTTTGCTAAATCATGAATACGGTAAGAAAGCAATTCCCCGGAAACGAGAAAAGAACGCATCATCGCTCTAAAATCTTTTATATACGGTGGTGTGGCATTATCCATCCAGGTTTTTATCATCCCCGTAGGCATCAGAATCCTCCTCGCTAACTCGTAACACAACCCCTCCTCTACCCAATACCTGGATGCTGACCTCCTGTATGGCTTGCAAGGTGGGTCTTTTTCGAGATCAAAGAAGTATGTGTGTGCTATTTCATGCGCACATGCGAATCGCTGCCTGACGACCGGTAGCTTCTCGTTGATTTTCATTAAAAAGCCGCCTCTGCAAGGAACAATCAATGCATCGGTATCTAACGCAGCTTTCTCGATCTCAATGACTTTTCGCTCCTTCGCAACTATTTCTGGATTAACAGGGGGCGTTTTTTGCCCTGTTTTATCCAGGAGGTGCTCAACATCGTCAAACAAAGCATTTTTCACTACTTTCTTTAAATCTTCAAAATCGGCAATCCTTATGGCATTGAAGGCTTTACCGAGCAGTTTATCACCAAGCCACTTCCATAGCTTTAACTCTTCCTCGAATCTTTGGTTAGTCATTAATTTTATTGTCAAATTGGAAAAGTATATTAAGAGATGAGACATTATATAAGAAATGATAAAATGAATAAGGTGGAAAGGGTGGTTCAGTGTCCTATACAGAAAAGGATGCCGTTGAGGCAATCATGAAAAATAAAATAGAGATGTGAAGGAAATAACAAATCTAATAACCATTAACACGGGTTATTCGAAGAAGAAAGCGACTGAGATTTTAAAAGGAGGTGGTTATGACGCTCTGTTCATGGATTTTACACGAAATCAGGAGACTTTTATAAGGGATATCGCAAAAGGAGTTGAGCCTGAGTTAGCTGTGGAGCACATGAAGGATCTGGGGCTGGTGAAAGAGCCAGAAGATACACAATTTTTCAGGGCTGCTAAACCATTATTTGAGAGTCTTCCGAGCTTAGACTTAGAAGATACCGACATCTATTGCTACAAAGAGGAAGCATCTCTCATCCTATCAAGAGATGTAGCGGTAAGAATATTGATTTTAACTGCGAAGGCGGGGGCAGGCAAAATAGAAGTAGAAGAATGGAAGGAAGTGATGAAAGACGATATTTATAATGAGATAGAGTCAGCGGAGGGGGAAGCAGAGTACATAGCAGATAGAGCGGAAAAGAAGAATATATGTCTGGATGCATCAGAAGAGCTATTAACTTCTCTTTCGGGTTTGGACTTTCGAGTAAAGGAAATCGTGGTGGATAAGCCATGTAAGCCTTTAGACATTTTAGCTGAGAAAATAAAGCGCGAAATTATGGCGGGTGAAGTAGTGAACGCGGAAGAGGTGAAGGGGTTGGTTGGGGACCACTTGAGATTTGTGGAGATGATAATGGAAAAGGGCTATGAAGAAGCTTATAGAATGTGGCAAGAGTTCCAATCTTCTCAAATTTCTCCGGGAATGCGATAGGGTCTTATTCATCCCGGGATTATTACTTGTTTTCTTATCAGCAAAGATGAATATCGTTGCTGAAAAATTTGGCTATGCTTCGCCCAAATTGCCTACGGCAACTTCCTTTATCCGCAAAACGTTATACGCAAGCGGCTTCGGGATTGAAAAAGTTTATAAATCAAAGCAATTTATCATTAATGAGGTGAGAAAATATGGCAGAAGAAATTACGTTAGAGGAATACAAAAAAGCGTATAGAGAAATAGTGTCGGAGGAGGAGAAAAGGGATTTTTCAGTTCATCTAGTAGTGTACGTGCTGGTTAATGCAATGTTGATAGCTATTAACTTCATATATTCTCCCGAGGCTATCTGGTTCTTTTATCCACTTATAGGTTGGGGAATCGGCATATCAATGCACTACCTATTTGGTGTTCGCTGGAAAGAGAAAGAGCTCAAGGGAAGGGAAGCAAAAGCAGAGTATAGGGCAAGAGAGGCTAAAGAAAATAGTGACCCCCTTCGCCCACAGTGAGCATATCTGGCTATGTACAAAAATAAAATAAAAAAGTACGGCTACGTGAAACCAGGAAA
>JAODGF010000056.1 GCA_025464645.1 Methanosarcinales archaeon | reverse complement strand
GATATTATATTCCTCTGGAACCGATGGGATGCTCCTCATTATGTTGATATAGCAAAGAATGGCTACACCGCGGTTGGAGAAGGGAGATATCTTATGGTCTTTATGCCTCTGTATCCTGTTCTGATAAGACTCTTAACCCTCATCATCAGTAATTACGAAGTCTCTGCCTTATTAATATCAAACTTTACGTCACTCCTCGCAGGTTTCTACCTTTACCGACTCGTAAAAATTGATTATTCCCATAGCACGGCACTAAAAAGCGTTTTTTATTTCGCCATATTTCCCACTTCTTATTTCCTAATCGCAGGCTACACCGAAAGTTTGTTTTTGTTCTTGACGATTGCCTGCTTCTATTATGCGCGGAAAGGGAATTGGTTCCCAGCGGGTGTGCTGGGGATGTTTGGAGCAGCAACAAGAATCACCGGGCTTATTCTTATCCCTGCTTTGATCTATGAGCTTTTTTCACAAAAACCAAAAAAACAATCCGAATATACACGTAAGAACGTGAAGGACGCTTTATTCATTTGCATGATCGCTTCAGGTTTTATATCTTATCTCGTGTTGAATTATGCGGTATTTGGAGATGCTTTTGCGTTTATCGCGATACAAAGAGCACATTGGTTTAAACATTTAGCGCCTCCCTGGGAAGGGTTATTAGTGGCTTTGTGGAGCATTTTTTGGCGAGACCCCGCGGAGAAAATGATTATAGGGGGTGCAGAACTCGTATTCGGTTTGTTTGGCTTAGCTTGCATTACTTATGCAGTCATTACAAAATTACGTCCTTCTTATATCATTTACATGCTTCTTACCTGGCTTACGGTGGCTTCAACCTCATATTGGTTAAGTATGCCGCGTTATACGCTCTCCATGTTCCCTATTTTCATCGTGCTTGCTGTTATGGGCGATAAGCGAGCAGAGTTGCATTATGCGATGACCATTGCATTTCTGTTATTTTTTAGCTTCTTCCTCGTTCTTTTCACGCAGGGCTACTGGGCGTTTTGACTTCATATATTCTCCACCTATCTCCGTCTATCACCTCATCATATCTTAAATAAAACTGTGCTTCATTGTCGAAAGCAGAATCGTTTATTCTGAACCGATTATCAGTTGCAAAGGCTTTCTCGTACGGACCAATGCACACGTAATCCACACCATATTCCTTAATTAGCGTGTAATTCCCCTTATACATCTCTATTTCATCTTCTTTCCGTTCACTAATGCTCGTCCAGTTTATACCATGCGACCACAGCCATCCCTCATAGCCCATCACCCTTTGTCTGCCAGATAACGAGGGTATGGGATGATTATGAGCACTCCCGGTCAAGAAAATGCTGTTCGGTGCTGTGTTCTCACGCACCCATTCTGCAATTCCTATTTCTTCACCGGACCAAACCATATAATTCTCTTTTATCATCACTGCATGTGCAACCACGCCAAATAAAGTGCATAGGATAATCAGAGAAGCAAGTGATAAGATATACAATCTTTTACTCCTTTTTCCTACATACTCGCTTACCCAAAATATCGCCATTGATGCGAGCACGATTGTCAGCACATACCAATGTAAAAGTATCTTGTAGTTGTCAAAATACCAGGGCTGGAATTTCACGCAGTTTGCAATGAAGAAGAGGAATAAAAAGGGAAGATAAAATGTTTTTACTCTTCGTGCGGATTTTAAGAACCCTAAAGGAAGCAGAAAAAAGAGAATTCCCATGTTCAGCATCCAGAATTTCGTTAATAAGAAGACCGTTTTCACCGCGGAAAAAATTGCCCCTAAGCACGACCAATCAAATCCCAATATCATGTTTCTGTTCGCTTCTGTCCAGCCCGGGAAAAAAACGAAGAAATTCTCGGTTACCCCTGTTCTTATACACAATACCTGTGGTAAAGAAAGCAGAATTAGCGGTGCAAATAAAGAAACGAAGGTTTTATAATCCCCGGTTCCTGTTTTGATAAACGCGAAATAAAAATAGAAGAGGGAAAGAAGCAAAGAAACAAAAGCAGTAGCCATAAACGAGTGAGCGTGGATGTAGGGAAGCAAGCCAATAAGCGTCCCAGCCAGAAACAGCTCCTTATACATTGACGGAACCTGCTCTTGCTCTTTTCCCTTCTCCTCTCTCATAAAGAGTGCGTGGAATAAAAGAATATAGACAACAAAAGAGATTGCTATGCCCAACATTGCTGTTCTTTGGGGCATGATAACCGCGTACATCGGGTTCAGGAAGTGAATGCCCGCGGTTTGCAGACCCGGAGGAAAACCGGAACCGATAAAAATAAGCGTAGCCAACATTCCCACTTTTTTTAACCCTGATAATCTATAAGCAAGAGAATATAGCAGTCCAAAAAAAGAAAACTGAAACAATATGTTTGGAATGATGATAGCGCCCCTCAGGTTCAATCCACTTTTCATTAATACTGCGGAATAGAAATCCATGAGGAATGGATAATGCATCTCCGTGTGTAAAAACTGTGGATAACTCAAAGGAAAAGAAAAAGTGTCACTATAAACAAGGGAAGTAATGACCGAGGTATGGAACGGATAATCCGCCCAAACAGTGTGCATAGCAAATAGATTACCTGCTTCGTCAGGTCGAAAAACGCAGTATAAGTTCATTAGCAGCAGGTAAATCAGAATGGATACAAAAAAGGAAAGGACATATCTGTCATCACTCAATTTATTACTCGTGCCGAAGAAGCCTTTTCCTGACCTTTTCGCCGTTTCGTAGCATATAAGCGAGATCAAAGCGCATATAACGATGCAGAATACGATAACACCAGCACTTAATGACCCTCTCAGACATGAGAGCAGAAAAATAATCCATATAGATATGGCATGTCCAACGACAAGAGAGAAAAAAGCACGTTCCGCAGTAGGGAAACAAATGTCTAAAAGAAGGGATATGGAAAGTCCGAGAAGAAAGCTAACCACGACGAAAAATATCCATAGGAGCATGTAGTTCCATTATTTCCTTGCGTTTTAAAAGTTTACTTTGTATCTGTTTTATCCAACCATTTGAGTTACAATTATTACCCAAATCGGAAGTTATTTATCATCCCTATACCCCTTTATGCAAATAGAGCGAGGGCATGAAAAATGGATGAAGAGGAGATAACAAGATTGATGAAGGACCTGATGAGGCTATTTCAGAATATCCCTAACTCAGGATTTGCAGAAGGTGAGATACGGGAAAGGCTTGAGGAGATAAAACGTGAGTTGGGTTCGTGGTTTATTGACGGCTATCCGCTTTATCAGGCATCCTAAAGATGATGCACAAAGGTTACCCATTTGGACTATACTTATTACTCAAAACAAAAGTTTTTTATAGACTAATATCGCACTTTAAAAATGAGGGGACGAAAAATGAGAAAAAGCAGAAGGGTGATTATTTGTACATTGCTATTAGCAAGTGTTTTTCTCTTATTATTAACAGGACTTGCATTAGCAATAAATGGGGATAAGATTTCGCAATGGAACAGTGTGACAGGAGATGCATCAGATAGCTTTTCGGTGGATATTTGTGTGGACCGGGGCAGGGAGGTTGAATTCGCTGTTTCTTCCAATTCGTCTTGCACTTGGATCTGGTCAGTCAATGAAGAAGAGATAAAAGAATCGGAAGGTACGAGTTCCAATTTATCTTATGTATTTGAAGAGTACGGCATTTATAATGTCAGTGCCGTGGGGAAGGGCGAAAAGGAAACAACAGAATGCGCCTCATGGAATGTTACAGTTTCGCTGGTGATAGGCAAAGAAAACGACTTAACAGAAATAGAAGGTTTTGAAAATTACACATTTTACCTTTCCGAGAGACCGAAGCGAATAGTTTCTTTGGCTCCTTCTTGCACCGAGACCTTGTTTGCAATCGGAGCAGGTGAGAGAGTTGTAGGAGTAACAAGTTTTTGTAATTATCCCACTGAGGTAGTGGATAAGGTAAATGATGGGAAAATAGAAGTAATAGGGGGATATTCAACACCAGATATTGATAAAATAACGAACTTACACCCGGACATAATTGTTGAGGCGCATAATCCTGGAGTTGGGGATGTCATAAGTAGTTTAGTGGAGTCGGGGTATAATGTCATAGATTTACATTCTAAAGACATCGAGGATGTAATCGGTGAAATAAGGTTAATGGGCAAGGTCCTGAAATGTGCAGACAACGCCACTAACTTGGCAAACGAGCTTGAGAATAGGCTGGAACGTGTGAATGAGAAAGTCGGACCACTGGAAGAAGAGAAAAGACCGCGAGTATTCTATACCTGTGGCAATTTCTGGACGCCTGGCGATGATACGTTCATAAATGACGTTATCCGATCTGCGGGAGGCAGAAATATTGCTGCTAATTATGGCTCTGGGTATTTCCAAATAAGTCCGGCGGATCTCACTGAGGAAAACCCGCAGGTGATCATCTGTCCATCAGAAAGCACACGCGAGCAAATACTGACCGATGAACAGTTGAACTCGCTAAATGCAGTGAAATATGGCAGAATTCACGTAATCAATGGCGATGTAATATGCAGACCTGGTCCGAGGATAGTAGATGCAGTTGAAACTGTTTTTGGATATTTGACTGGGCTGATCGCACCAACCATGACTTATCCAACGTTGCAGTATAATGCGCAGAGGGCAGGTGATGTTGCAGGAAAAGGACCAGTGACATCAAATCTTTTGTGGCAATCGCCGAATGAAACGCATGGCTGCATACAGGCAGGACCGGTGATTCAAGATGGCAAAGTGTACGTAGAGACATGGTATTCAGGTATGGGAGGAGAAGATACCGGTGAAACGAATGCTCTTTTCTGCTTGGACGCAGACACGGGTGAAATCGTATGGATGAACGAAGATGTTTTTGGTGCATCTACGGCAGCAATAGCAGACGGAAGATTATTTGTAGGAACGATGAGTGGGAATATAACAAGCGTAAACGCAACAAATGGAGAGATATTATGGAGCAAGCAAATCGAAGAAAATCCGTCATGGTATGGTGTTGCCTCTTCTCCGCTCGTATTCAATGAGATGATTTACGTATTAAGCTTCTCAGATGGAACGCTTCATGCTTTCTCTTTTGATGGAACCGAGCAATGGAACTTCACCACCGGGGGGCAGATATTCTGTTATTCATCCCCTTCCGCTTATGGTGACAAGATATTCTTCGCCGGTAATGATAACGGACAACATGCTTTATACTGCCTGAACTTAAGTTCGCATGAGGAGGTTTGGAACTTCACGACGGAAACGGAGATAAGAGGTTCTCCTACTGTTTGGAGCGAAGAAGGAATGGTTTTCTTTACTACCAAGTATATGTACAGGAAAGAATACGGGATTTACGCTGTTAATATCACCACAGGCGAGGAAATCTGGCATAAGGAACATAAATCAAGCTGGGCTTCTCCTGCTTTGAGCAACGAGAAACTATATATTGGTGGCTCTGCTGGTGACACTACCTTCTATTGCTACAATGCGAGGAATGGCTCTTTAATATGGGAAAATAAGGAGATGGGAGGAGCGATAGATTCGTCACCGGTTGTTGCCGACGGGAAAGTGTATTTTGGAACAAGTGAGGTAGATGGGACAGTATATGCACTGAATGCGAACAACGGTTCAATAATTTGGAACTATACGCTTTATACACCTCCCGGATTTGGAGGCGGATATAACGTAGCATCACATCCTGCTATTGCTAACCGCACCTTGTTTATAGGAGTTGATAATATAGGTGTTCTCGCGTTTTGTAGTGAAAGTTACGAGACAGATCAAACAACGGCGTTTGGTGCGCTTGACGCCGCAGAAGTGCAAAGTCCGGTGTTATGGGAAGGAGAAGTAACACTGTTGGAGGGTACTAAGGTAGAGGTGACAGCACACAACAGCGGTGAAAGCTATGCGATAAATCAAACAACAGCATTAGGTGCGCTAAGTGCCGCAGCAGAAGCCGGGGGATTCAATTACACGATAAGCGATGAATGGTATGCGAGCTGGGGCTCTTTAATGGTTGATTCCATTGCAGGCAAGGAAAACGACCCGGTTACGTGGGACGGCTGGCTGTACTGGGTAAATTATCCGAAAGACACGATGCCGATGGTAGG
>JAODGF010000055.1 GCA_025464645.1 Methanosarcinales archaeon | reverse complement strand
CTACCTGTGGCTGCAAAGTTTTCTTAGCTCTGTCAAGGAAAGAGATTCCCTTGAAATCTTCTGATATTATCATCAAATCCCAATCACTGTCCTCTAAAAATTCACCCTTTGCTCTCGAACCAAAAAGAAAAGCAGCACCAATTTTAATTTTTGAGTTCTTTAGCACTTTCTTAAGATGTTCTATATCTCTAATCCTAATTCCTTTCTTACCCATTCTATCACCTCCTCGCCACATTTTAAATGAATTTCAGCGGATTTTCTCGTGTATAACTTTGCAGGAACAGCATTTGCAGCATTTGGATACCTTGTTATGGTGTAGTCCGGGCTTAGTTCTGCGGCAGCTTCATAAATATCCTCCGGTGCGTTAAGCTTCTCAGCCAATTCTGTCAAATCGTGTGTGAACTCAGCTCTCTTCTTCTTTTTTATGAACAATGCCTTTAATGCTTTTTCGGCTGCCTGCTCAGCGAAAAATACAGAAGCGTAATATTTCTCTACTTCTAACAGTTTCTCCGCAGTATCAAAATCTTCTAATGCTTGTTCCCACAACCTTGAAACTTCCTTCCTCATTTTTCCCCTTTTCTATTTAACTACTATATAAAGTATAACTTTCTTAAAGATAAAGGGGAGGAAAAATGAGCAGGAAAAATTGAATTTGATTAAAAAAACCGAAAAACTTTAAATGCCTGCCTGACTATCTTATACGTATAGTATGTTATGCGTGAATATAGAATAGCGATATTCGACCCACGAATAAGGATAAACGTATTAGAAGAACTGATTTATCCCTCTATTTTTTACTCTTCCTGGCGAACGGAAGAAGAAAAAATCAGGGCTATGTACAGGCATAAAATCAGGGTTGGTAAAAGCATTGAACGGGTTGAAGATGCAGCAGAGAAAGGAGAATTATATGACAGTCTGGATGAACTTTATTTGAATTATGTCGCTCTGTTTGGATTTTCATCGGTTGATGTGAAAAAATGCGAGACTGAGGTCGAAGCGGAAGTAAGAGAAACAGAAACCAAGCCCTCTGCTTTTGTTCCCGCGGAATCAACGGCAGAATCGGTATCTACAAAATGGATAAAAGCCCGTGCAGAAATGTTATTGGCTCAGGTTTTGAAGAGATTCTATATGCACCTGGTATATGCGCGGGATGAATTGGCTATGCTTGAGGATGATTTAAGTAGCCTGGAAAGGAAACTATTTGAAGAACCGGATTCGCAAGTAAAGGCAGACATAATTGAGGAGATAGAGAAGGCAAGAGAACTTTTACTCTTGCTCGGCGAGTAAGTAAGAGATGGAGGAAGAGAGAGGGGATTTGAAGAAGCAAACATTGCTGTTCAGAGACCTGGTAGGCGATGAGCTTTTCTGGTTTACCGTATCACAAAATGTTAATGCAATGGAGAAAAACCGGCGCAGATTTGAGCAGTTAGCGCTAGCAATCTTAGAATATTTCGAGTGCGAGAGGTGCTGCAAGTGCTGTCGCGAGATGCCCATTCATCTGAATGACGAGGACATAGACCGAATCTGGAAGGTTGATGGTGATGCTCTGTTTGATAAGCTGGACGAGAATGAAGTGGATGACTACCTGAAAACGCCATGTCCCTATTTAAAAGGAAACGAATGCACAATTTACGAAAGCAAACCCATGTCTTGCCGGATGTTCCCTTTCGTAGTTATCCGCCCTGTTCCTACACTGCAATTATGCCCCATGGGGAAGAAGGTATTCGAGGAGTACAGAAGATTAGCCCGAAAGTATGGTAAGAAAGATACGAAGGTGCAGTGGGATGATGACAATGCTTCTGATAGGAATAGGCTGCCTGATTACTGCGGTAGTGGTAGCGGAAGCAGCGAAAAAAAAGCGGTCTATGTCGCGCTTCCAATAGGCGTCTTAGAGAAGTTTCTGAGGTATTTACAAACTGAAAAATGAACGAGAGAACCAGAAGATTCGTGCGCAGCAAATTTGAAGAATATTATAGACGTGCGGGAATAAAAATCCCGAAGGATTTATGGATGCGGGAATGGGGCTTTGTTCTCTTTGACCGGTACTTCCCGGAGAAACTGGTGATGAGAAGACACAAATCTTTTGCCACCAGCGCAGATTTAGTGAATTACCTCCGGGAGAATGCACCAGCACATGCATACCACTCAGCCGCTATTTATAAATATCCAGCTGCCGATATGGCGAATAAAGGCTGGCTCGGTGCAGACTTGATTTTTGACCTCGATGCAGACCATGTCGTAACTGAAAATGAGCTCTCACGGTATTCTTATGAGGACTTATTAGAACTGGTGAAAAAAGAGACGGTGAAACTGATTGACTTTCTGCTCAATGATTTTGGCTTTCACGAAGACGACGTAGAACTGGTATTCTCAGGGTCAAGAGGCTATCACATCCATATAAAAACAGAAGAAGTGCGTGGACTTGGAAGCCGGGAAAGACGTGAAATTGTTGATTATCTCACAGCAGCAGGGCTCGACATTGATAGAATTTTTGTAAAAGGTAAAATAAGAACGAGTACACTATTAAAGCCGATTGGAAGCTGGGGTAAAAGGCTTTACAGAGAGACAGTAGATTTTTTTCAGAAAATATCAGAAGTGGAAGAAGATAAGGCAATGGAGGAAATAAAAAAGATAAAAGGGATAGGAGATAAAAGAGCGCGAGAGATAATAAGAATCGCGAAAGATGAAAAACAGATGAAGGAGATAAAAAGAGGAATACTCAGCCCGGATATTCCTATGCTGGAAAAAATAAGGGAACACATTAAAACAAAGATTAAAGATACTCCTGACGAGCCTGTCACATCAGACATAAAAAGGCTTATTCGGCTGCCTACTTCACTACACGGGAAATCGAGTTTGGAGGTGAAACCGGTAAGAATCGAATCCCTTAAGGACTTCAACCCTTTAGAGGATGCTGTTGTATTTGGCGATTCGCCGGTTGAAATAAGTGCGGCTCGAAACTCTTCGATAGCGCTGAAAGGAGAGATATATAAGGTGGAACAGGGCGAAATTGCCTCTGTGCCTGAGCATGTTGCTCTATACTTCATGTGCAGAGGTGCTGCGGAGATTAAGTGAGTGAAAATATCTTAATAGAAAATAAGTGTTTTTAGTAAAGGTTTTTGCGAAGCAAAAAAGTTTATGGACATAGAGAAGCTCTGGGAAATCCTGTATAAAGAGAGAAATACCGCGTCGCTGCAAGAGTTACCTGAGACTTTCTGCGATGAAGTTAGGGAATACATAAAGAAGTTAGAGGATGAGAAAAGAGAAGTAGTTGATGAAAGGAGAAGAGAGCTTGTGGAAGACGAGATAAGGAATGTGCGGATGAAAGTAGAGGATATAATCAAAAGACGTATAGGAAAGATAGTAAAACTCGCCAGTTCGGGCATGAAAACAGCACCTAAAGGGATGTTAGAGGAAGAAGAGAAGATATTTACCGGTGTAAAAAGTCATGTAGAGGAGGGCAAGGAAAGAATATTTGCGCTGCTCCTGGGCGAGAAAGAAGGCGAAAGAGAAGAGAAGAGCGAAAAGGAGGTTGAAAAAGCAACAACAAGCAGCAGCGGTGAGGAGCTGCATATCGTTCGGATATTAGAAGATATACCCACTTTTATGGGCATTGATGGAAGGATTTATAAAGTGAAAAAGGAAGATGTTATTATGTTACCGAAGACCAACGCGGAAATATTGTGCAAGAGAAGAGTCGCGGTGAGGTTTGAGGGAGCAAAAGGAGTAGGATAGAAAAATGAAGATGCCGAAACGTGTGAGGATTCATTGCCCTTTTTGCGATAAGCATACCATACACGAAGTGGAAAAGGTAAAAAAGGGAAGACCTTCTTCTTTGTCCTGGATAGTAGGACAGAAGAAGCGCAGGTCTGGCATAGGTAATGCGGGAAAATTTTCGAAGGTCCCGGGAGGAGACAAGCCAACAAAAAAGGTTTTTCTCCGGTATAAGTGTACGGAATGCAAGAAATCGCATCAAAGAGCCGGCTTCAGGGTCTCGAAGCTTGAGCTGGTGGAATAAAATAAGAGGAGGGCTGCGTAGCAATGAGGACAGAAAGGAAGACGAGGAGCAAATTTTTGAGGGTGAAATGCATGGATTGTGAAAATGAGCAGATCGTTTTTGACCATGCATCAACGAGTGTGAAATGCGCGGTCTGCGGGAGAACATTAGTTGAGCCGAGGGGAGGGAAAGCAGAGATAAAGAGTGAGATAGTTGAGGTCTTTGAATAAATAGCAGCAAAAATGCGAGAAGAATGGCCAGAGAAGGACGAATTAGTAGTTTGTACGGTTGACGAGCTTAAAACTTTTGGTGCTTTTGTTAAGCTTGAAGAATACAAAGGAAAGGAAGGACTTATTCATATATCCGAAATAGCCCCGGGTTGGGTAAAACATCTGAGGGACTACGTGAGGGAAGGGCAAAAGGTCGTGTGCAAGGTGTTGCATGTGGACCCACAGAGAGGGCATATAGATCTATCATTAAAAGCAGTAAAAGATGGACAGAAAAGAGAGCGGATTAATGAGTGGAAGCGGGAAAAGAAAGCCAAAAAGTGGCTCGCACTTGCTGCTGCTTCTTCTAAACTCGCGGTTAGCAATGAGGAACTCGCTGAAGTCGAGATGAAATTAACGGATGCTTATGGTAGCTTATATGATGCTTTTGTGGAGGTTGTAAAGGTTGGCAAAAAAGCGCTGGTTGCCCTGGGGATAAAGCCCGAATACGCAGACGCGATACAGGAAGTTGCTGTCGCAAATGTCAAGCCGCCTTCTGTGCAGATAACCGGGTATGTAGAGCTCACATGTCCCTTGCCCGCAGGGGTGGAAATAATAAAGGAAGCGTTGAAGACGGCAGAAGAGAAGCTAAGAATAAAAACCTCTGACATAAAAAACGGTGGCACTAAGGTTGAATGCTTCTACATAGGTGCACCAAGGTATAAGATATGCGTCACTGCTTCTGATTATAAAACGGCAGAAAGCATATTAAGCGAGGCGGCAAACACTGCCATTGAAGTAATAAAAAGAAACGAAGGATATGGGAAGTTCTATCGTAATCTTTCTTAGGCAAACTTCCTTTTAATTTTAAAAAGTATTTATGAAATCAAAGATAAGGAAATGTGAGATATGTGGAGAATACACATTAAAGGAAGTATGTGAGAGGTGTGGGAGAGCAACAAGGAATCCAACGCCTCCAAGATTCTCCCCTAAAGACCCTTATGGGGAATACAGAAGGATGATGAAATATGGAAGAAATAGAAGTACATGAGCTAAAAAAGGTGAAATTGAACAAGCCTGTGATGATAGAGGGGCTGCCGGGAGTAGGAAACGTAGGGAAATTGGTTGCTGAGCATCTGATACAGGAGCTGGATGCCGAAAAGATAGTTGAGATATATTCGTGGCATTTCCCACCGCAAGTATTGGTAAATAGCAACGGGACAGTTCGTTTATGTAAAAATGAACTATATGCATGGAAATCAAAGAAGCATGATTTATTGATTGTCAGCGGTGACCAGCAGAGCGTTACGAATGAGGGGCATTATCTCATTGCTGAGAAGCTACTTGACCTCGCACAGCAATATGATGTCTCCCGCATCTATACCCTGGGCGGATATGGTATAGGACAGCTTGTAGAGCGGCAAACGGTGCTTGGAGCTGCAAATGAAGCCAAACTTGTAGAGGAGATGAAGAAATACGGCGTGGAATTCCGCGAGGAAGAGCCGGGAGGGAGCATAGTAGGAGCGTCAGGGCTTTTATTAGGTCTCGGAAAAATGAGGGGTATCCCTGCAATATGTTTACTGGGTCTTACCTCTGGATACCTGGTGGACCCAAAGAGTGCACAAGCAGTGCTCAAAATCCTGTCTCAAGTATTAAATCTCGAAGTAGACATGCAGGCTTTGGAAGAGCGCGCAGAGGAGATGGAAAAGGTGGTCGAGCGACTGAAGGAGATGGAGCAAGCACAGATTCCAAGGCGCCGGGAAGAAGAATTGGGATATATCAGGTAATAAATATCAAATCCCTAGCACCAAACAAATCCAAATATCCAAACCCAAAAATCAAAACAAAAAGTTTGTTTTGTCATTTGGGATTTGAGATTTTCCATTAAGCGGAGTCCGCGGTTAGTACCTTTAGGGATGTAGGCATTTTAACTACGTCTCCCATTTTTATCCCCACTACGTAATCCAAATCCTTCTCTTTCGCGAGGTCCACTATTCGCTGTGTTACCACGCCATCAAATACCACGCTATTCGCAGGCTCCGTCGTTTCTTTCAATTCTTTCGCCAGTTCTCTTACTGTGGTCTCTTTTACTATATTCCTTTCCTTGTCTAACAGCCGTGCCTTAAAGGTGCCCTTGAGTTCTTGCAAGTGCGTCTCAAAGGGATTTAGACCTTTTTCCCTTTCCACTCCCACTTCCTCTTCCTTTCCCCTGGTACCCCTTCTTTGTATTACTCTGGGCTGCTGCTCTTGTCCTTGCTCTTGCTCTTTTTTCAGCTTGATGTATTCCTGCTGCTCTACGGGCATTTTATTATGCAACGCTTTTGATATCTCCTTGTATGTCATATCCTCCACACTTCTTCCTTCTGGCGATATCGCGATGTAATCAACGTCAGCGACTTGCAAAAGCTCCTTTAATATGAGCTCGCCACCTCTATCACCATCGAAGAAAGCTGTAACGGTCTTTCTCTTGCTCAGCTTGGTTATTGCAGGAGATATATTTGTCCCTTCTACGGCTATTGTATTTTTTATCCCATATTTAAGCAGATTTAACACGTCTGCTCTCCCCTCTACGATCAATATTGCATCCGAGCTTTCTATGTTGGGTCCCGCAGGTAAGCCCTTATAACTACTTATCTCTGCCATCCTCACCGCCTGCTTCACTTCGTCCACCATCATCTCACTATCTATGCCCTTCTCGATCGCTTCGTGCATTAGCTGTTTCGCTCGCTCTGTTATCCGCCTTCTCTTCGTCGCCCTTATATCCTCTACCTTCGTAACCTCTACGTGCGCAATACACGGACCCACTCTATCTATGGTCTCTAAAGAAGCAGCCAGTATTGCGGTTTCTACCTTATCTAAGCCCGAAGGAATGAGTATTTCTCCACTTGATTTCCCGCTCTTCGACTCTATATTCACTTCTATTCTGCCTATCCGACTGCTCTTCTGCAAGTCCCTCAGGTCCAACTCTTCGCCCAACAAACCTTCTGTTTGACCAAATATCGCACCCACCACATCGGATTTTTCAACAAAACCTTCAGCTGTGATGTTAGCATGAATCACATATTTCGTTGTATCTATATCATGCATTTTATTACCCTCCTCAAAGGCTTCATCGCCCTTGTCTTTTAACTTCACCATCACCTCATACCATACCTATCTTTATCTCGGCAACATAAATTGGTTCCTATCAGTTGGTATATATATTATAGTAAATGATAAAAAGATAAAGGTTGATGTATAGTAACATTTCAAACCGAAAAGTAGAAATAGGGCGTTGTTAAAATGAGCAAATCATCGCCATCTCTTCAAGAATGGAAGGATTTATATGGGGCCGCAGAGGAATTCAAGAAAATCCGGTGCTGGAATTGGATGTTAGATTCGGATGTATTTGGCGTAAAAAATCCGGCGAATGGTGAGATTGGCTACTGTTGCGTAATGGGGAGATTGGGCGAATACTTTGGTTTGGCTGCTTATTTAGGAACAGAAGGGTTAAAAGGGTATTTAAAACTGCAATCGGGTGAAATTCCTGGTAGTGATATTGAAAAACTGATGTTGCAAAAATGTTTAATGGCATCGTTTGAAGATAGAGCCAGGTTGCAGAAGCCGGATTTGGAAGTGATAAAAAAGCTGGGACTGAAGTTTCGAGGGCGAAATGAATGGCCGTTGTTTAGAAGTTTCCTGCCCGGGTACCAACCATGGTATCTGACAGGCGAAGAGGCGAGATTTTTGACTCTTATCTTGCAACAAGCGGTAGAAGTCGCGTTGCGATTTAAAGAGAACCCGGATATGCTCGTCCCACCAGATTGGGATTATTTCTTTGTCCGTGTGGCGGAAAAAGAGAGGGATGAATGGAGGTGGAGGGATGAGTGGCTGAAACCATCGCCACCCATAGAAGAGGAGGAGGAAATTATAGCAGAGCCCGTGGATGAAAGTCGTTTGGAAGGGATCAAGGAAACAGCGAGGCGGCAACAAAGAGCTTGGGAGATTGACTTCTTCTATTTCATCTCTGGTGTGAGAGAAGGGAAGGGAAGACCTTATTACCCCTATGTATTTTTATGGGCAGACCATCGTTCTGGTTTCATTCCTCATTTTTCATTGATAAAACCCTCGAAACCTGAATACCGGGCAGAATTCCTGGGTGAATTCTTGAATTCCATTGAGAATACCGGAGTCATACCGGCTAAAATATTGGTGAAGAAAGAGGAACTGTTCAAATTACTTGAGCCTGTTACTTCCGAGCTAAGTATTGAGCTCAAACAAGTGCGCAGATTGAAAGAAATAGAGCAAGCGAGAGCAGAAATGTTTGAGTTTTTTGCTTAGGGTGATATCCCCCCTGAAAGATGGCGAAAAGCGATTAATGTGAAAAACAATGGGCTCGATGCGATTCGAACGCATGACCTCCGCCTCGTGAAGGCGGTGTCATAACCAACTAGACCACGAGCCCTTTATCTTATTATATCATTGGGTGATTTAAACCTTTTCATTTACTTACTTACGTTACAATTGGAATTAAAACAGGAAAAATGGAGTTGGAAAGAGTAGAAGGTGGGCTTTGCGCTGTAAAAGGAGTGAGGGCATACGGGATAAAAGAGGGAAAGAATGGGTTGGCATTGATAGAAGGAAAAGGAAAAGCCATTGGCATGTTTACTTCAAATAAAATAAAGGCTGCACCAGTGAGATTTACAATGAGGCAGCTCGAAGCGCGGGAAGGAAGGATAAGTGCAATAATTGCCAACAGCGGTTGTGCAAACAGCTTTACCGGCGAGAGAGGAATGCGAAACGCAGAAAAAATGGCTGAGCTCGCGTCTTCTTCGTTAGGCGTTGATAAAGAAGAGGTAGCCGTTGCATCTACCGGTCCCATCGGGAAACAGTTGGACATGGGACTAATAGAAAAGCAGCTCGGTGAAGTGGCGAAGAGGTTAACTGCTGATGAAGAGGGTAGCATGACCGCGGCGAAGGCTATAATGACCACCGACACATTCCATAAGGAACGGGCAATAAGTATTGGTGCTGGCGATGAAGAACGAGTGATAATAGGGGGAATAGCAAAAGGCTCCGGGATGATATTCCCTCACTTAGGTTTGTCGAACGCTACAATGCTCTCTTTTATTTATACGGATGTTTCTTTGGATGCAGAAGCGCTGAAAAGATGTTTCAAGGATGCAGTTGACAATTCTTTTAATATGATTGTTGTGGACGGGGATATGAGCACGAACGACATGGTATTGCTCGTGTCCACGGGCGGTGGAGGGGAAATAAGCGAAGGGGATTTTAGGGACGGTTTAAATTTTGTATGCACGGAGCTTGCAAAGTTAATCGCGAGGGATGGAGAGGGGGCAACGAAGTTTATCGAGGTAAGGGTAAAAGGAGCAGCATCTGTTGGGGATGCGAGAGAAATAGCAAAGGCAATAGTGAGGAGTCCGTTAGTGAAGAGTGCCATTTTTGGTGAACGCATTGACCTTACATGTGGTCGTATAATAGCTACTATCGGAAGCTCCGCCATTGGAGATGTGGATCCGGATAGCATATCTATAAGCATAAAAAGCGAGGGGCAGAGGGCGGTTTTGGTAGCGAGGAAGGGTGAATTTGTGGATCTGTCAGGAGCAGCAAGAGACATAATGAAGGGTAAAGAGATATTTATTGATGCAGACATGGGGATGGGAGAGAGAGAAGCGACAGCGTGGGGGTGCGACCTCTCTTATGATTATGTCAAAATCAATGCGGGGTGATTTTACATTCCATCAATATTTAAAACGCCGTTCGTATTCTTTATGAGGCAGCCATCCCAAGATGATTGAGATTAGCGTAACCTCATTTTTACGGCAAAACAAGAACTCTTTTCCTTGCTTCTTCCTCTATTTCATCATATAAACTATTACCACTTGCATCTATGGCAACTACAAGGGGACCGAAATCTTCGATAAGAAGATGCCAGACTGCTTCAGCCATGCCGAGGTCTTCCCAATATACTGCTTTTACCGCTTTTATACATGTAGCAGCTAAAACCGCGGCACCTCCGGTCATCGAGAAATACACGCATCCATATTTTCTCATTGCTTCTCGCGTTAGAATGCCCATACCCCCCTTACCTATGATGGCACGAATTCGAAGCTTTTCTATTAACTCAGGTGCTGATTCGTCCATTCTTGCGCTGGTAGTAGGACCCGCAGCTATGATCTCCCATTTATCTTTAGCTTTGCTACCCTGCACGAGAGGACCACAGTGGTATATCACCGAGCTTTTTTTTATCGGTGTCTCTTTTCCCCTGCTTTCATAGTCTATAATTCTTCTATGTGCTTTGTCTCGCGCAGTATATACTTCACCGCTGAGATACACAACGTCACCCAGATGTAGTTCTTTTATTTCCCTTTCTTCCAATGGTGTGTGTAATTTCTTCTTCGACACTTTTGGTATAGTTCACGAAACAGTTTCCGGCGGCCAATTCTTCTCCATCCAGCCGGGAATCCGTCCACTGTCTCTTGGTCCCACAAGCACAGTCCATCCAGTAACATCCTCAGTCTCGCCAGAAAGTCTCGCTGCAAGACCAGGAATCACCATCGTTTTGTGCTTTACCTTATCCGCCACATTAAACGATTCCAGAGCATCTTTAAAGCTCTCTGCATTGAGCTGCCCACCTGCAACTGCTGATTCTACTCCTATCCCTTCACTATCTACCACCATCAAATAGGAATCAATCTTGTTAGAGGCAATATCGCTCTCCACCGTGTAATAAGTCAAAGCGAAATTGGTAGTGACAAAAAGAGGCGATTTCTCCGTTGGATTCCCTATCTCTCTCAAGCCCGGCTCTACGCTTACCGGGCGTCTTGGGTCTGTATATATATTTGCGACAAGCGTGCGCTCAGGAATTAACGAATGTGGCTCTATCGAGTGCAGAATCATTATATCTGCGTATTTTATGATGAACAAGTCCGCGATAATCGCTTCCCAATAAGAAGCTTCCAAAGCATTTTCAGTCCCATGAACCATCCACGCAGTCATAGGCACAGCAATCAAAGGATATGCAATCCCCTTATTCCCCTCCACTATCCCAGCACGTCTTATCTTTATGAACCGCGAAAAAGTCTGCTCGAGACCTTGACCCTCTGGATACGTCCCGGGGTCCAATACGATGTCCTCTATTCCCGCAGAGGAGAAAGTCACGGCAAGACTGTTCAGCATATCGAGGTCGGGTGAAAACAACGCAACTGGAACTTTATACCGCTTTGCAATTCCCAGAAATTCCTTCCAGTTCTCCTTATCCGCAGCGTATATCAACGGATTTCTATCCGAAACTTCCTTCAGACCTTCTTCTATTACCCTCGCATCGAATGAACAAAGTACGAGTGGAAAATCCGTCTCTTCTGCTACTCGCTTCACACACCGCGCAAAAGTGTTTGCATCGCCCGACACTGAGCGAACCGCAATTGCATCTACCTTTAAAAATTCACCCACATAAAATTTCTTCCAATCTGTTATCCTTCTTACACGTTCTCTCAATTCTTCTTCCTTCATCGTGTCCCATACATCAAAAGCAAGCGCGGTTCGGTTAAAGAAGGTACGCTCGTGTCTATGCATAACATCTTCGCCGCCTATTTTCCTTGCTCTCTCTCCTATTCCTATCTCTACCTCTCGTACTTCTGGTGCTAACAATTCCGCTAACTTCTTTCCTTTTTCTGCGTATTTGGGTTCAAAAAGTGGCGGGCATTCCTCCAATTTCTTCTTCCTCTCCAGCAGCAGCGAAGCAAAAGCTAAGCATGTCTTCTCACCGCATTCTTTGCAATTTGTCCCTGGAAGATATTTCCATACCTCCATTGGGCTGTTTAGTTTCATTTCCACGTCACCCACTCCTCTATCTTGACTTTTTTACCCTCATCCTCTGCTTCTTTCGCTCCAAACAGCATTTGTGTCACGCGCTTAACCGCACCCGCAGCCTTCGGATGCATCATCATAAACATGTCACCACCCGCTATACCCAATGTCAATCCTGTCATAATCTCATACAAAGGACCTCTATACACCGCAGGACCCCAATCTGAATCCTCCTTGATGGGCGAATCCTTCATCCATGCTTCGCGCGCACCCCACGCATTGGTTATACCACAAGAGATGGGAAACGCCAAATCCGTATCTCCTTTTAGCGCCGATATTCTCATCCTTTCTATATTTGTGAATGCGTAATCCAGACCATATCCAAGTGCAGCAGTGGTAGGGTCTATCACGATGTCTTCTCTCGGCACGCCAAGTTTGAACAAATACCGGTTCAGCGTCTTTTGCGCGTTTATGTCGAGCTGAGTCCATGAAAGAATAACATGCCCGTGTTCCTGCGCCGCTTTTGCTATTCGCTCGTAGTCCATGTTCAGGTTTGCAGATGCAATTAAACATCTCTCGCCCTCTGCTGCTTCTGCCGCGGCTTCCAGCACCTCCGGGTCTTTATCTGGATTGCCAGACCCTCCGATGACAAGAGGAACTTTCACAGCTTGCAGCACTTCCTCTACCGTCTTTGCCGCTTCCCTCGCTGGCGTATCCTTTATCCCCGGGTCTGTGCTTATTAGATGAATCGTAACCATGTCTGCCCCGAATTCACGCACGTTCTTCTTCGCCCATTCCCCCGGGTCTTCCATCACGTCCTCATAATGTTCTCTCACTGCCTTTGCCAGTGAAATAGGCATGTCAAAGCAATCTACGGAAATTACCGGCGGATGTGGCATTTGATAGTCAAAATTATAGAAGGGCAAAGCCTTTTCACCTCCTATCGTTACCGTCGCTTCTCTCGTGCCGCCATCTGACCGCGTAGCACCGATTGTCACTTCTTCTATCTGTCCATTCCATTCCGTTTTTGCAACTTCAAATTTCGTGCGTATTAACTCCAATTCCTCCGCGGGTGTCGCCGGTATCTGGGCTTTTTGCACACCTGCTCCTGCCCCTGGACTTAGTATGGACTGCAAGGCTTGTGCTGTTGTGGCGATGGCTTCGGTGGTTGACGAGGAGATATGTGCGGCACTTATTATGGATTGCAGTGCTTGAGCTATTGAAGGGGGAAGAGCCACGCCGCCGCCCTCAGCTAATTCTAACTCTATATCTCCTTTTATCTTTACGTCCTCCAACTCCACTATTTCGTATTTCTCCAGTATTTTTGCTATCTCCGCTAAGGTTATTTTCTTCTCCATTTCTCCTTATTTCTTTATGCACTTCACCAAAATGAGAATGGTCTGTTCTCCTTCATATGAGTTGTGGAAAACTCCTCATCCCAATATCTCATTTTGAACATATCACGAATGATTTTTGCTTCTGTGAAGTAGTACTCTTTGACGTTACAAAGTAGTTACAGATTACCGTCAGCACTTGCATTTACTTCGCCTCTCTCCCTTCCTCTCTATTTCCCCTCTTTCCTCTTTACTATTATCTTTCCGATGCTGATGTCTGCATCCTTCAGTATTATCCTTATAGGCGTATTAGCATTTGCACCCGCTCCCGATGCCACTATTGGCACAGATGCAAGCGGAACTTGAGCTGCTGAAGCTGTTGGAACACCCTCTTCAACAGGAACACCCTCTTCCAGCTCTGCGGAAGGAGCTTCTGCCTTCACCTCCACTGCCCATCCCTCTGTTACACGTTCTCCATCAACTTCTCTGATTACCCCTTTCACCACTGGATGGTCGACGCGCTGCAAGAATTCTCTAAGCTCTTCTATCGTCTTTACTTCCTTCTCTGTCGCTATCTTATCCTTCATCTCCTCAGGAATAGCCTCTGCCACTCGAGCTTTTAAATCTGATGCCATCCATACTACACGGCGCCATCCTCCGTCATATTGTATGAACTTAGGACTGTAGAAATATTGTATTCCAATCCCAAGGAACCCCTTTACTTGCTTCCCGCCGCCGACAGACCCCGCGATGGTTGAAAACGGTAAACCAATGGGCGTATCGGTAACTTTCGAGCCCCGATGCACCCAGCCGATTCCTTCAACTTCCGGTATATAAAATCCCGCTACTTCAAAGCAGCCACAACTCGTATGCGGCTTCTCAAGGAATGAATGTAATTTTATGGAATCATATTCACCACTCGATAGTCTTACCGCAGCTTCGTTTACACCCGTATATTCCCCTCCTATTGGGTCTATACAATCCCCCTTTGGAATAGGAGCATTTGGTCCTTCGGGGTCAATCCTCGCTGCCGCTCTCGAATCAAACCAGCTCATCGCACCGCAAAGCGCGATCCTATCCGGTGAAACCACACATACATTCGTTGGTGCAAACGATTGACAAAGCGTGCACTGATAGAATTCATCCACATCTTCATCGTGCAGCCCTCTCGTTTTCACATCCCTCGCTTCGTATATCCTGTTCGCCTCTTCTAACCCCCTTTCAACCTCCTCTTCATCTGTAATAAATGTAGCCTCCATTTTTTCGATGAACGGCAGTTCCGCCTTAAAAAGCATTATCGTTGCCTTTCCTATCTGTTTCAGCGATTTTAGTCCTTTCTTCACCGCTTCCTTGCTTATCCTCACCCATATCTCCGACCTCTGGTTGAGATGCATATACCCCTGAATATAAGACTGGTATTCGTGATTCCTGCGCTCTATAACAGCTTCAAGGTCTTTTTCTATCTGCTCCCCATATACTTTGTATATCATTGCATACGCATAGTTACCTCCTTCCTCCATATCTTCCAGGTCCGGTCCTATTAAGCTAACCTCACCGTCTTTTATCTGCTCTGGGTCAGGCTCAAAGAGAACAAGTTCGTACCCCGGCTTTCCTTGCCCCCCTAACTCCACATACATCCCTGCTTTTCTTACCCTTTCGCCCTCATACATAGGGTTTATATCGAAAGGGAACTTCTCCTCCTCTTCTGTCTCTGCCATTTTTTTTCTTTTATCCGTCTCTGAATAGTTCTTAAAGAATATCGTTTAAAAAGATTTTCTAAAAAGTTCGAAAAGGGTGTAGAATAATAGGCAAGTGTCAATATTTACACGGTCAATATTTTAACAATTTCAGCAATAGCGCCTTTTGTGCATGTAGCCGGTTCTCTGCCTGCTCAAATATCACTGAGTTAGCACTGTTCATTACGTGCTCCGTTATTTCTTCACCTATATGCACCGGCATGCAGTGCATCACGATGACGTCTTCTTTCGCAACCCGCACCAAATCCTCGTTTAGCTGATAATTTTTTAAATCCCTTTTTCTTTTCTCTTTCTCTTCTTCTTCTCCCATTGATACCCACACATCGGTGTACAGGACATCGGCATCCGTAGCGGCTTCTTCTGCGTTTTCCGTAATGACCACTTCACAATCCATTTCCTCCGCTTTTTCTACTATCCCCTTAGCCGGCTCGTATCCTTTTGGACACGCAACGCAGATATCCATGCCTGTCATCGCAGCACCACCGATTAACGAGTTACACACGTTATTTCCATCTCCGACCCACGCTACTTTAACACCTGCTAATTTCTTCTTATGCTCCTTTATCGTCATTAAGTCTGCTAACGTCTGGCAAGGGTGTTCCAAATCACTCAACCCGTTTATTACTGGCGTGGAAGCATATTTCGCAAACTCCTCTATCGTGCTATGCAAGTATGCCCTTATCATAACCGCATCAACATAAGCGGAGAAGACCTTTGCTGTTTCTCTTATTCCTTCCCCTCTTCCCAACTGCAGCTCGTGCCAATTTAGACTTATTACATCCCCTCCTAATTCACGCATCGCAACCTCAAAGGAAAGACGAGTGCGTGTAGAAGGCTTTTCGAATATCAGTGCTAATGTCTTACCTTTCAGGTCATTTCTCGCTCTTACGCCTTCTTTTCGCTCCTTTTTCAGCTCTTCCGCTTTTTTTATTAGCGTTTCTATTTCCGCATGCGAGAGGTCAAATATCGCGATGAGGTTCATGATAAGGAATAGATAAGGAGAGAAAGGTATAAATAAAAAGTTGTGTTCAAAATCAAATTTTTAGGGGCTATTCACTTTCCCTCAAACTCCGGTTTCCTCTTCTCTACAAAAGCTCGTAACCCTTCTCTCGCATCCTCAGTTCCAAGCGCCTGCCCGAAGCATTCCGCTTCATACCGCAACGCATGCTCCAGGTTCATTTCTATACCCTTATTCACTGCATCTTTTATTATTCCGAGCGTAACCGCACTTTTAGAAAGCAGCTTTTTGGTAAGTCTGTCAACCTCGCTGTCAAGCTCATCCGCAGGTACAACTTTATTCACGAGTGCCACTCGAAAAGCTTCTTTTGCATCTATATGCTCACCGCAGATCAACATCTCCATAGCCTTTGTCTTCCCTATCAATCTCGTTAGCCTTTGCGTGCCACCGCCACCCGGGATAATTGCCAGGTTTATCTCTGGCAGACCAAATATTGCTTTTTCGGATGCAATCCTGAAATCACACGCCATTGCGAGCTCTAACCCACCACCCAAACAGAACCCTTTTATCTTTGCTATTATCGGCTTACTCATCCTTTCTATGTATGTTGTTATCCCCTGAACCCATCTGGACCACTCACATGCTTCCATTGAACTTTTTTCAAGTAACTCTTCGATGTCCGCACCTGCACAGAAAGCCTTCTCTCCACTTCCTGTTATTACAATCGCATGCACCCCGCCATCCGCTTCTGCGTCTTCCAGCGCATCTCGCAGCTCTGTTAATAAAGCAGTGTTCAACGCATTCAACGATTTCGGTCTGTTAAGTGTTATCGCTGCGACTTTTTGCTTGCTCTCATATAGAATATTTTCATATTTCTTTTCTTTGGTCATTTTATT
>JAODGF010000054.1:1768-4285 GCA_025464645.1 Methanosarcinales archaeon | reverse complement strand
AGAGGATTGTGATGAATTATACGAGAAAGTAAGGAAGGGAGAGATTGAGAGAGAAGATGCGATATTTTTAACAAGTAATCCTCTCTATTTATTCCACCTCGCCGATGAACTGCGTAAGGAGAAAAAAGGAGATATTGTTACTTACGTAGTGAACAGGAACATAAACTTCACGAATGTTTGTGTAGGCAATTGCAAGTTCTGCGCGTTCAGAGAAGAGAAAGAGCGCGGATATTTGTTGAGCATGGATGCAGTTTTGAGTAAGGTTGAGGAAGCGGTGAATAACGAGGCAACGGAGATATGCATCCAGGGTGGATTGCATCCTGACCTCACGATAACTGACTATTGTGGTATTGTTAAAACCATCAAATCGAATTTTGATGTGCATCTACATGCATTTTCCCCGATGGAGATACACCATGTGGCGAGAAATTCGGGAATGAGCGAAGAAGAGGTTTTGAGAGAATTAAAAAAGGCTGGTCTGGGTTCTATCCCGGGAACGGCTGCTGAAATACTTGATGATTCCATAAGGGGGATAATATGCCCGCGGAAGATAAAAACAGAGAAATGGGTAGAGATAATAAAGACGGCACACCGGTTGGGAATCCCATCAACCGCTACGATTATGTATGGGCATATTGAATCGCTGGAGAACAGAATAGACCATATATTTAAGATTTTAGAGATACAAAAGGAGACAGGAGGATTTACGGAGTTCGTACCCCTGAAATTCATGCGAAAGAACAACGAATTGGGTAGAATGGTGAACAGAGAAATCCCATTTTTGGAAAATGCAACCGTTCACGCGCTATCAAGGGTTATTCTTCACCCTTATTGTGTGAACGTGCAAGCATCTTGGGTAAAGTTGGGAGTGACAGATGTGCAGAAGATGCTTTATTTTGGTGTGAATGATTTAGGTGGGACGTTAATGGAGGAGAGCATCTCAAGGTTGTCTGGTTCCATGGCTGGCGAGTATATGAGCCCGGAGGATTTCGAGCGATTGATAAAGGACGAGGGGAGAACGCCTAAGAGGAGGGACACATTATATAAATTGTTGTGATTTGTAGTTAGTATGGGTGCATAACACTCGTTCGCTTAAATTGCACATTACTGAATAAGACCAAATAATCGCTGATTCCAACGACTTCAGACAGCCGTTCAGCAAATTCTTCCACTGATTCGCGGGTATAACCATGAATTACCGTGAACAAATTATGTTCCCACTTACCAGGTATTGTTACTCGCTCGTAGCAGTGCGTGATCTCCTTATAAGAGGAGAGCATGTTCCCAACGCTTTCTACTTGCTCCTGAGGCACTTTCCACGCCACCACTGCGTTTGCCACAATACCTACTTTTCGCTGGTTGATTGAGATACCGAGTCTTTTGATAACACCGCGGCTTATCAACTTCTTTAACCTCGCTATCACCTCATCCTGGCTTATCCCTGCCTCTCTTGCGATTCCTTCAAAAGGTTCCTTTACAACAGGTAACCCTTCCTGTGCGGCGCGTAAAATAGCCTGGTCAATCTCATCCGGGTCCGGGTTCATCTTTGTGCGCTCTATTTCTACTTTTGGTATGCCTTTACTGTTACCGTCGCTGTTGTCTTTAAAATCAGTAAATTTGAAACGAACGTCAACCTTAAACACCCGGGTAGTAGGGAGGTCTAAGACATCGGAATCAGGGATTCCAGTTCTTTCTTTTATCTCCTCCACCGTGCTTCTTAAGTCCTTGCCACCGCACGTTGTAACGGTGAACCATAGATTGTAGTCATGTTCACGCTGATAATTATGAGTCACGCTCATGTATTCATTAACGATGCTAACGACCTCCTCCATTTTGTCCGCAGGCACGCGCATAGCCATTAAAGTGGAAGAGCATCCCCCCAGTTTTTGTCCGTTGAGAATAGTACGAAGTTTGCGAATAACACCGTCAGAGGAAAGCCTTTGGCTGCGTGATAATACCTCCTCTTCTGCGATTCCAAGCCTCGCCCCTATCTCAGCCCAGGGTCTTTTTGCCACGGGGAACCTGTCTTGCAAGTGCTGTAACAGTTCTTTGTCCAGCGTATCCAGCTTACAGTGCTCTTCTACATTCAATTTTTATCACTATGTTTTGATTTATAATTATTTAAATATAAAAATATTTGTTCATTTAAGTACTGGAATTTATTTTAGATTTTTACGCTTTTTATTGTGCATATTCACCCCCAGGTATATATGGGCACCAGGGCTCCTCGGCTAAATAGTCGCCTTTTAAATCCCCGGGCTCCTGCAGACCCCCACAGACATCAACGAAACTCGTCAAGCCGTATGCTCTTGCGCGGCACCCACCACAAATCGCACGGTACTCACAGACTCCGCACTTTCCTTTTAAGTTGTCAAAGTCACGAAGCGCCTTCAGTATGGGAGATTCAAACCATATCTCTTTGAAGTGAGTTTCTCGAACATTACCAAGTTTTATAGGTAGATAAGGGCATGGGGTAACTTCGCCCGTGGGATAGATGCGGCAATAAGTGAGCCCGGC
>JAODGF010000054.1:0-1622 GCA_025464645.1 Methanosarcinales archaeon | reverse complement strand
CGCGCGCTTCCATGAACCTTTCACGCCACGAAATTCATCATGACGTTCTGGAACCGAGGAATCGAGACTGATAGCAACTGCTTTTACACCGCAGGATTTTAGCTCGTTCGCAACGGAATCAGTTATGAGTGTTCCATTGGTGCCCATCGCAACTATTAAGCCCTTTTCTGTTGCATATCGGGCGAGTTCAAAGACATCTTTGCGGAGCAGAGGTTCCCCACCGCTTAATATGAGGATAAGTTTGCTTGCTTCGCTTGTTTCTGCTATCTGATTTATGAGCATCCTCCCTTCGTCCGTGCTCAACTCCCCTTTTCCCTCCCTTTCACTCGCATCAATGTAACAATGCGGACACCGCAAATTACAGCGGAAGGTCATATTCCAGGAGATGAGCCGGGGCAGGAAGTCCATCGAAGTATCTTCTTTTCCTCTTAGCGTAGAGTAATGCTTTTTCTGACTCATTTTTATTCTACATTGAAAATTAACGCAAAAATCTATAAAAAGGATTTCAATATTTCACAGATGATTTACAAATCATATTCTTATAAATAGGTGCATGTATTCTATTAGCAATAGTGAGGGAAAATGATGATAAGCGTGAATGAGTATGGATTGGACGTATTTGAGGAGATGATGGACAATTCGGAGGAATTGCAAGTAGGTATAGAGGAATTGGATAACGGGACAACGATAATAGATGCGGGCGTGGAAGAAGTGGGAGGATTTGAAGCAGGGTTATACGTAGCGAGAATATGCATGGCTGACCTTGCGGATATAAGAATCAGCAGCTTTGACCTCGGTAAATTGGTGGTGCCAGCCGTAGAGCTTACCACGGACTATCCTGTAATCGCCTGTATGGCATCGCAATATGCCGGCTGGCGGATAAAGGTGAAGAAATTCTTCGGCATGGGCTCGGGACCTGCAAGGGCACTTTCGCTCAATCCGCGCGAGCTGTACGATAAGATATTGTATGCAGACGAAGCAGATGAAGCGGTATTAATTCTGGAAAGCGACAAGATGCCTGATGAAGAAGTGACATCGAAAATAGCGACGGAGTGCAACGTGGAACCCGAAGACCTTTATATCGTGGTTGTGCCAACCGCCTCTATTGCGGGGTCAGTGCAAATATCGGCGAGAGGTATAGAGACTGGCATTCACAAGTTGGATTCTTTAGGATTCGACATAAACAGCATAAAACATGCGCATGGCATTATACCTATCTCGCCTGTGGTTGGTGACGATGTGAAATGCATGGGCTCTACTAACGATTGCATCATCTACTGTGGTCGCATGTATTATGCGGTGGATTATGCAGACGTGGAGGGATTGAAGGGATACGTGAAGAAAGTACCTTCGCTTAACTCGAAGGATTATGGGAAACCGTTCTACATCACATTTAAGGAAGCGGGCTTTGACTTCTTCAAAGTAGATGCGGGCATGTTTGCACCTGCGGAAATCACGGTGAACGAGCTAAACAGTGGGAAGACATTTACAAGCGGGAAAATAAATACAGAGGTGTTACTGGAGTCCTTTGGGATAGAAACTTTATGAGTGACGGCTAAGCGGTTATCTGCCACACCGTCTTCCCTTTTTCTTCTCCCTTTTTTATCTTACCGTGAAACTCC
>JAODGF010000053.1 GCA_025464645.1 Methanosarcinales archaeon | reverse complement strand
GGTGCTGTTATTTGCGGTAGCATTAACAATGGCGTCAGGAATTGCAGATGCAGAACCAACAGCAACAAGGACACTGCCTAAAGAACCGGTATTCGCAGGTACAGCATTCACCATAGAAATTGAAGCATCAGGTTACGGTTTTGGTGGTAAAGTAGTCGAAACGCTTCCAGAAGGGTTTTCATATACTACGTCCACACTTCCACCCAAGCAAGCAATTGTTACAGGTGAGAATACAGTTGAGTTTATATTGTTTGGCGGAACTTCTTTCACTTACACGGTGACTGCACCTGACACCGAAGGCACTTATACATTCAGTGGGAAACTCATAGATGCGGACAAAGAAGAACATGAGATTAAAGGGGATACGGAAATAGAGGTAGAAGAGTCAGAAGAGGATGCGGAACCAATTGCAACAAGGACAATTCCTGAAGAACCGATATCTGCGGGTGAAAATTTCACGGTGACAATTGAAGCATTGTATTATGGAACCTTTGGCAACATCATCGAAACACTTCCAGAGGGGTTTGTGTACGAGAATTCCACACTCAGTCCTGAACGCATAGAAGTCGAAGATGACACGGTTAGGTTCGAATTATGGGGTGAACCTTCTTTTACATATACGGTGATTGCACCTGACACCGAAGGCACTTACACCTTCGATGGCATACTCATAGATGATAAGGAGAACGAGCATGACATTGATGGTGATACCAAGATAGAGGTAGGGGAAAAGAGCAGCGAAGTCACACTGCCGGCAAACATAACTGCCTGGAACCCCATAGAAGCAATTGTGAACAATGCAAAAGGTGAATCAAGAACTTTCAATATCTCTGTAAACCAACCAGCAGATATTAGCTGGCAAATAAACGGTACAGAAGTGCAGACAAATGAAAGTGCAACAGAAGCTGTTTATACGAACACGAGTGCAGTGGTTGGAATCTGGAACGTCTCTGCAATCGCAACTAACACAACCACTGCTATGCATTCGTGGACATGGCGCGTGACATCTGTATCCGCGGTAAACATAACCCTAACTCCAACACCAGCTCCCACGCCAGCAGCAACTCCGACACACTCTTTTGTAGTAACACCAACCCCTTCTCCAAATCCTTCCGCTACACCAGTACCTACACCATCACCGCCAGGCTTCGAGGCAGGATTCGCTTTTACTGCGATCTTTGCAGTTGCTTTATCACACATACTTTTGCAAAGAAAAAGGGGAGACAGTTAACCCATGCAAACTTTCTTTTGAAAATAAAATGCACATGAACATAATCACAAAGGTGGTTAGCTATGTCATTATAATCTTCATAATTCTCTCGCTTAACTTCTTTTTACCAAGAATGATGCCTGCGGGTCCGCTATCAGGCTCAGGCATAATGAACAGTAATGAGCCGGTTTTGGAACAATACACTAATTACATGGCAAATCTTATGCATGGGGACTTTGGTTGGTCAACATCCAGAAATGCCCCTGTATGGGACGCGTTAAAAGGGAGTTTTAAATGGACGCTTCTTCTCGTCGGCACTTCAACCATGATTTATGTGCTTGTTGGAATCCTATCAGGGGCGGTCTCTGCATGGAAAAAGGGAAAAAAGACCGACACGGGATTACTCATTCTGCTTATTTCTCTGGCTTCATTCCCTCCTTTCTTTCTTGGAATGCTATTTATTATCTTTTTAGCGTGGAAGTTAGATATGTTTCCAAGATTCGGTGCACAAACGCTGTTTATAGATTATTCAACTCCTTTTGGCGTGTTATTAGATATATTGCACCACTTAACACTTCCGGCTGCTACGCTTACACTTACCAGTATTGGCGTAATATATCTCTTAACAAGGAATTCAATGCTTAACGTATTGGGCGAGGATTACATATTGGCAGCAAGGGCGAAGGGCTTGGGTGAGTGGTATATTATGCGCAAGCATGCGTTGAAGAACGCTCTACTCCCGATTATCACGATGGTAGCACTGGTAGCAGGGCTCGTAATCTCAGGAACGATCTTCGTTGAGACGGTGTTTGCATATCCAGGTGTGGGTATGTTGGTCTATGAAGCAGTCCAAGCTCACGATTATCCTCTCTTGCAGGGTGCATTTTTGTTTATTGCACTTGCCATCTTGGCTGTAAACTTCATTGCCGATATGATATATGTGCATTTGGACCCAAGGGTGAGAGAAGAATGAAGGAAGAGTCAATCGCGTTCGTGAAGAAGTATTTGAATAACCGGCTTGGATTAATCGGTTTAGGGATCTTGATTTTCTTTGTGCTAACTGCGGTTTTCGCACCTTATATCGCACCATACGAACCTGATCAAAGATATAAATCCACAGAACACCCAAATTCGGCTCATCTACTCGGAACAAACCATGTGGGGCAGGATATATTAAGCGAGCTAATCTATGGCACAAGGGTTTCACTTTTTATCACGCTATTTGCTTCCCTCGTATCGGCATTTATAGGAACATCATTGGGACTTATTGCAGGCTACTTTGGACGAACTGACTTTTTCATTATGCGAATTGTAGATTTGTTCCTCACGATTCCAAGACTCCCGTTGATCATCATAATCGCAGCATTCATGCGTCCAAGCGTCTGGAACCTCATATTTGTTTTCGCGTTATTTGAGTGGTCAATAACTGCGCGTATCATCAGATCAGAGGTCTTAACGCTCAAGAACAGACCTTATGTGGATGCTACAAGGATGTTCGGTGCTGGCGATTTCCATATCTTAGGACGGCATATTCTACCAAACGTAGTTCCATTGGTCGTTGTGCAGTTGGTCCTGGTGTCAAGATATATAATACTTGCAGAATCGGGGTTGAGCTTTATTGGACTTGGGGACCCGACTGCGAAGAGCTGGGGCATGATGCTCCATGACGCTTTTGAATACCCCACTATTTTTATATCTGATGCATGGATGTGGTGGATGCTACCGGCAGGATTATGTATTGTGTTCACGATACTTTCACTTACACTCATTGGATACGCGCTGGAAGACCGAGTGAATCCAAGGTTGAAATTATTGATATGAATAAAAAAGAGATAAAATATAGTTGATGTAAAAAAGAACAAATGACGCAGTGCGAGATATGTGGCACAGAGATAAAAGGAGAGGCACAATACATAATTATAGGCTCTTCGAAGCTGATGGTCTGTAAATCATGTGCACGGTATGGAACAATTGTAGTGGATAAAAAGACAAAGCACGAGAGCAGAGTAAAATCTGAATCACGATTATATGAGCTGATGGACCACGAGATAGAAGAGGGGATGGAAGGGATGGAGGGTTATGGAAGAAGGATAAAAGAAGCGAGGGAAAAGGCAGGGTTAAAACAGGCAGAACTTGCAAAAAGGATAAATGAAAAACAATCTTTGTTACGGAAGATAGAAAATGAAGAGATAATACCAAGTGAAGAAGTGATGAGAAAAATAAATCGAGTTCTTAATCTTTGATTTCATTACTGCGCTAAAGGCTTTAACAAGCTGAGAAACACCATGCTTACAATTATACATATTGCCAATGCAGAAATGGATGCTTCTATTCCTACCGGGATTGCTCTTTCAATTGTAAGTTTCACGCCGCCAAAAATGGCAACGAATGAGAAGGTTGCGCAAACAGCCAGGAATAAGCCTTTAATAAGCGGTTCAAAACCCTCCTTGCTTTTCTTCTTCCCCTTCTCCTTCCCCCTCTCTTTCGATTCATAAAACACGGTGGAGATAACGAAGAAAATAGCAGTAATTAACAAAATGAAGTGTGCAGGAACTGGATTACCTCTGTTTGCAAAAAACATCAAGCCAAAAGCTGTATAAAGCATGAAAAATGCGAGTGCGGTTGATAGAACAAGCGTTTTCAGGTACCCCTTTATTTTTGCAAACACTTTTTCTTTTCTCATAACATCTTCTTTTTTAAAAAAGTTGAATGTCTTGCATTCATAGTGCTTCCCATTCTCCCTTACCCATATCCGATTCCCGCAACCATATCGCCCAGCAGATCAGTATTTGCGAATATCCAATTTCTTTTGACAGCCTCTCCATCTCCTCGATAAACCGCAAATCATCATTCGCATGAACACCAAACTCTTGTTCCACCACGCGTTTTATTATTTTATCCGGCATGCTCGTATCTACACCTGCTTGCATCCGAAGATACTGGAATGTAATCAGCCCGACACCGTTAATTCGTCCTATTTCATCCTTCTTCCATTCTTTATGGTTTGCGTGCTCTGCCCAATATCTTAATGCAGCAAAATCACCATCTAACTCTCTATCCCGTTTAATGCCGTTTAACACACGGCTTATATCTATTGCAGCCAGCCAAACACGTCTGTTATTCATCACCGCTCTCAGTCTTGCATCCTCTGACGAAAGTCTTGAAAATGCCTTAAACGAACTTATCTCTCCTGTGTGTACGTATTCTCTGTAAAATTGCTTTACACGAGGCACAACAATCTTGAAGTAGTTCAACCCGATCGAATCCAGCGAGGCATCCACAACAATCAAGACCGCATTTCCATCCCACCGCTTACCATTCAAACATCGCTGTTCACCTTCCTTCGCCGCCGCAAGAAGTTCCTCAAATCTATCTTCAAAAATCGCCCTTGCCCTCTGCACCATAACGAAACGAATCGCTATTTTAACATCATCTCAGATTTTTGAAGCCGCAACAAATCTTCTGTACTCAGCTTTTCCCCACCTCGGAACCTTTCATAAATACTCTTAGCTCGCTTTCTCGCTTCCACTCTCTCTCTGAATCCGAAATCTTCCCTTATCTTCCTCCTCAGCCCGTTTATTACACGATTAAAGTCTTTTATGTCCCGAAGATACCTGATGAAAAGTCGGTGTGCGTTATCAGCTTCCTCCTGCGCCTCTATAAAAAGCCTGTGCGCCTCATCAGCCTTTTCTCTCACCCTATCCGCTTCTTTAAACCACTCCACCATCTTATCATGGCATTCATGAGAAAGTTTAACGTATTTTATCACATCTTCGTGGTATTTATCCGCTTCTCTCCTGTATCGCTGCGCCTTCCTCAGCAATTCCTTCAACTTTTTGTCCTTCTCAAATTCCTTCTGCATTCCATCGAACTCCCTCCTCAGCTCCGTTATCTTCGCCACTAACTTCTTCTCTTTATCCTTGCTAAGTACTTCTACCTGCTGCTTTAACTCTAACTCATCTATTCTTCTCCTGAGCCCTTCAAAAACTTCTATACTCTTTAAGTCATTCTTCTTTCGCAACTTCTCCACCATCGAATAATACGTAGATGCCTTTCTATTCAACTCACCGCGCTTTGCCTTCCTCTCCTCTATTAGCTTCTCATACACCTCTCTTTGCTTCTTAAAACCCTTCGCGCGCTCTACCGCCTCTTTTATTCGTCCATTTAACTCGTCTCTCAACTCTGACCATTTACTCGCTTCTAAATTTAACTCAGCCCTTCTCTTCTTATACTCCTCTGCTCTTTTTATTACTTCCGCTCTCCGCTCCACTAAATCCTCAAGCATTCTTGTTTATATCACTTGTGCCTATCCTTTATAAATGCTTTTTTATTTTTATCTTTTTTTATTTTTATTTATTTATTGCACTTCTTTCTTAGCTGGTTAGAAAGAAAATGCTTCTGGAAATTTATACGCATCTTCACCATCAAAGCAATATTGCACATGCTGAAAAACCTTCCTTAACTCTATGACCTCTTCCTTTACCCTATTCTCACCTTCCTCCTCTGTCACCACCCTTTTTATAAAAGATGCTATCTCTCTCATCTCTGATTCCTTCATTCCTATTCGAGTGAGCTCCTGCACGCCCAGCCTGATACCCGATGGCGTTTCAGGAGTTTTGTCGAAAGGCAGCATGTTCTTATTTGTTATTATATTCGCTTTTTCTAATTTCCTTGCAACCGCATCCCCACCACCGTAGTCACGAACGTCAACCGCAATTTGATGCGATTCGGTAAAACCTTTATGCTCGCATAAAACCTCGAATCCTTCCTCGTATAAACCCTCTGCTAATGCTTTTGCATTTGATAGTATCTGCGATGCATACTCCGCGGCAAAATGTTTCATCTCCACTAATGTAACTGCCAACCCGGCAACGTGATGCAGATGATGGTTGCTCACCGTTCCCGGGAACACCGCTTTATCTATTCCTTCGCTCAGGCTATTGCCACACAGTATTATCGCACCTTGAGGACCAGGAAAGGTTTTATGCGTGCTGCTCGTGACTACATCCGCCCCTTCCCTCAACGGGTCTTGAAATCTCTTACCGGCGATGAGACCCAGTACATGAGAGGCATCGTACACTATCTTCGCATCCACTTCATCCGCAGCCTCTCTCGCCTCCAAAATAGGATGTGGGAAAAGAAATAGACTGCCGCCGAGTAATATTAGCTCTGGTTTATATTTCTTTATCTCCCTCACCATCCTGTCCCTATCTATATTCATCTCTTGCGGATCAAAGGGAAGATTTTTTAATTTTAAATCCCGTATCGAAGGCACTGAATACCTCGAATGGCTTATATGACCCCCATCCTGTACGGACAGCGCCATTATCTTATTCCCCGGTGAAGTAAGAGCAAAAAGAGCCGCGATATTCGCATTTACTCCTGAGGTTGGCTTTACATTCACATGCTCCACCTCGAAAAGCTCCTTCGCATACCTTATCGTGAGCTTCTCTATCTCGTCTATGTATTTGCATCCCTGGTAAAACCTGTTCCCGACGTCCCCTTCTGCATATCTATGCGATAGGTCAGAAGCAAGGAGTATTCTTACTGTATTACTTGTAATGTTCTCGCTCGCTATGAGCGGCAGTGCATTTTCAAACAGTTTGTGATGCTTCCTCACCGCATCCATAACACCTTCTATCTCCTCTTGCATGTTTATTTTCCTAACAGTATAGAGAGAACAGCCATTCTCACGGGAACACCATAAAATGCTTGAAGGAAGTACTTCGCATTTCTCGTCCCGTCCACTTCCGCATCTATCTCATCTACTTTTGGAAGTGGATGCATGATTATCACATCCTCATTCTCCTTTATAAGTTCAGTGTTTATACGATAAGTTCCAGCAACTTTGCTATATTCAGCAGGATCTGGAAACCTTTCCTTTTGTATTCTCGTTACGTATAATACGTTCACTTCTTTTATAACTTCCTTTATATCTACGGCTTCAAAAACTTCGGCTCCCGATTCCTTCAGGTCCAACTTTATCTCCTCTGGCATTCTTAATGCTTCTGGTGATACAAAAAATAGCGCTGCTCTGTATAAAGATAGCGCATAAGCTAAGGAATGCACTGTCCTTCCGTATTTCAAGTCCCCTATCAGCGCAATCCTGAGGTCATCGAGCAGTCCTTCCCTTTTTATCGTGTACAAATCGAGCAAGGTCTGCGTAGGATGCTGCCCCGCACCATCGCCTGCATTTATTACCGGGACAGAGGAGAAAGAAGCAGCCATTCGCGATGCTCCCTCCTGTGGATGCCTCAGCGCTATTACGTCACAGTATCTCGATACAATCCTTATTGTATCTGCTAAATTTTCACCCTTAGCCACCGAACTTGCTTCTGTTGAAGATAAGTTTATCACCTCACCGCCTAATCTCTTCATCGCCGTTTCAAAAGAGAATCTTGTCCGGGTGCTTGGTTCGTAAAAGAGATTTGCGAGTATTTTTCCTTCTAACAAATCGCTTTTTTTTCCCCTTCCGCCCTGCGTCTGCGCCCGTGCATATACCTCCAGCTCTTCTGCTCTGCTTAATACATAATCTATCTCTTCCTTTGAGAACTCGCGTGTCGAAATAATATGCCCTTTAGTGAACATCGCTATAAATAAACCACTAAAAAATAAAAAAGGGGAAAAATAAAAACAGGAGAAAAAGTCTTCCTTTTTCTTAAATATTCGCTTTCTCTCCTTACGCCTTTGTCTTCATTGTTATTTCCATTGAGGATACGTTTGCCTTATCTCCTCCTTCTCCCTCTATCGTTTCTGTCCCTATTTGTATGTCCCTTATTTCCACGTTCGGCATGAACTTGTTCTTCACCACTTCCGCGGTATCCACAGCCCTTGAAATCGCTCTTCCTCTCGCCTTTATCACCACGTCGTCAAAGCCGTTGTTGAACTGCGTCACTACCGCCAGGACATAACTCATCACAGGCTTGTTTCCGATATATATCACGTTGTCTTCTGGCACTTTGCATCACCACTTTGAAGATAGGTTATGGATATATAAAAAGGTATCTATCACAATGGAAAAATAACCGCTAAACCACTCATTTACTCTCCTTCTTACCATATTTCTCCTCAGGGTCAAAGACCTTTTCACCTACTATCTCCCCGTTTATCCTGCGGTAAAAGCAAGACCGGTATCCGGTATGACATGCACCACCTATCTGCTCCACTTTCAACAGGATTGCATCTTCATCGCAATCTATAAAAATATCTTTTATTATCTGCTCGTTACCTGAAACCTCTCCCTTCTTCCATAGTTTACCCCTGCTCCTGCTCCAGTAGTGCGCCTTCCCTGTCTCTATGCTAAGCCTCAGCGCTTCTTCGTCCATGTGCGCAAGCATGAGAACCTCTCCAGTTTTATAATCCTGTGCTATCGCATGCATCAATTCCTTCTCTTCCTTTTTCACTTCTTTCCCTCACCTCTCAATGCTTCTATCGCTTCTTTCTGCAATGTCACCACCAAATCGCCAAATAATCCAAATATAAGGAACTGCACGCCTGAAACAATCAATAAAGATGTAAGCACGGCAAGAGGCACGTGTGTTATCCCCTTGAACCATTCCAGCACAACGTAAATGCCTGATAGGATGCCAACAGCTATAAATAAGAAGCCAATGATGCCGAAATAGAAGATAGGGTTATGTGTTCTTGCAAGTACGTAGAGCGTATAGGCTATTTTTGAGCCATCGCGGATAAAATTGAGTTTTGATCTCCCCCTCCTTTTTTCATATCTTATTGGAACTTCTTTTATCCTGATGCCCTTTTTTACTGACTCTATTGCCATTTCTGCTTCTATTTCAAACCCTTCCATTTCGAGATTCATCTTTTTCACTGCATCTCTCGTAAGTGCCCGATAGCCTGATAAAATATCATTCAATCTTATGCCGTAGCCGAAGCCAAAAATCTTGTTCAACACCCAGTTTCCAAGTCTGTGAAGTTTAGCAAATGCTCCTCCGTATGCAAATCGGTTGCCGATAACATGCTCTGCCTCGCCTTTGACTATCGGGTCAAGTAATCTTCTCACCTCCGAGGGTGAATAGGTCCCATCACCATCAACTATCACAATTATCTCATCTTCTATAAGTTCAAAAGCCTGCTTAACCGCCGCACCTTTCCCTCTCCCTCGCTGAATCTCTACCCTCGCACCTGCTCTCTTTGCTATCTCTCTTGTCGAATCCTCGCTATTTCCATCCATGACGAAGATATTTTCAAATCCTTCGCTTTTGAACCCACTTATAACCATGCCTATTGTTTCTTCCTCGTCCAAGGTCGGTATTAAGATACAAACTTCTTTATCGTTCATTTTTCTCCTCTCTGCTCAGGACCCTTACACTGTCCCCTCTAACAGTGATGGGTATCGGGACCATCGCTTCAAATAGTTCAATAGTAAGCTCTTCATGCGTCTCGTCGACTTTTTTCACCCTTGCTTTCTCACCTTTGAACGGTCCGGAGACTATCTCTATTATACTTCCCTCTACTATCCCTGTTACCGATGGTTTAGGCGCGAGGAAATGTTCTACCTCCCCTAATTGTATATCTCCCTTGACCAATCCCCGTGCATGAGGGATATTTTGAATTATCTGTTCTATTGCCTCAGAAAAAGAAGCTTCTATCAGTACATATCCCTTCAGCTCCTCAGGCACTAAAATCGCCTTTATTCCATGCTCTGCTTTTCCTTTATCTTTTAGTGCACTCACCACCAGATTTGCAACTGCCTGTTCCTGATTTACCGTTGTTTTTACCGCGTATACCGTATTTGTGACCATAGCTCAAACCGCCTTTGGTAAGACCGACATCAGAAGATAGATAGAAAAACCTATGATGCCAATTAGTGCCATCGCGGCACCTGCAATCTTAGAGATCTTAAAAAACTCCTCCCTTTTTGGTCTCTTCGCTAATTTCAGTATTCTCACGTATTCATTCAACTTTTTCGATATGTCTTCGACCTTCATTCGCATTATATTAACCTAACGCACTATCTCAATACCGTATTTCTCTTTTTTCAGCTCTTTTCGAGCATATATTTGCTCTGACTTTACACCAGTAACAACGAGCAGGGTTCTCATCGTGTTCTTCAGTTCTGGACTTAGCTGCACGCCCCAAATTATTCTTGCATCTGAGTTCATCATTCTGTATACTTCCTGAAGCGCTCCTTCTGCTTCCTCTACGGTCATGTCATCTCCACCAGTCACGTTTACCAGTGCTGATTTCGCTTCTGACACGTCAACTTCAAGTAAAGGAGAGCTTAATGCCTTTCTCACCGAGTCTATTGCTTTATTCTGACCATCTGATTCACCAAACCCTATCATTGCCATTCCTCCATCTTTCATCACCGTTCTCACATCAGCGAAGTCCAGATTTATGAGACCGGGCTTTGTTATCAGCTCCGTTATTCCCTTAACTGCGCGCATCAATACATCATCGGCGACTCTAAACGCATCGTTCAATGGCAACCTGGGAACTACATCCAATAACTTGTCATTAGGTATCACAATTAGGGTGTCGGTATGTTCACGCAGCGTTTCAAGTCCCGTATCCATGTTCTCAATTCTTACCTCCCCTTCTGCACTGAAAGGTAAGGTCACCACACCAATGGTAAGAGCACCCGCATCTTGCGCTGCTTGTGCGACTACTGGCGCTGCCCCTGTCCCGGTGCCGCCGCCTAATCCGCAGGTTACAAAAACCATATCCGCACCCTCAATAATTGATTTTATATCATCTTCGTTCTCCTTCGCCGCTTCTTCTCCTAATCGCGGGATACTCCCTGCTCCAAGTCCACGAGTTGTCTTCTTTCCTATCAATAACTTTCTCTCCACTTTTGAAAACAACAAATGCTGGGCGTCAGTGTTCAAAGCAAATAGCTCAGCGCCAAAAATGCCTTCCTCTGTCATCCGCTGTATCGTATTTGTCCCGCTTCCACCACATCCAATTACCTTTATGACTGTTCTCGACCTTTCCAATATCTCCTCTAATTCCTCATTCCCCTGTGTCTTTACTTCTTCTCCTCCCGAAACCACTCCACTTTCAATTTGTTTCATCTTTTCTTCTCCTTCGCTATTAATCCAACCCAAATCAATTTTAGTTTTTTTCGCTATTAAATAAACCCCCTTCCTTAGTAGAATAAAAGCGTCAATAGCATTTTTTTGAATGCGGAGGAGGGGATTTGAACCCCCGAACCCCTTCGGGACAGCGACCTCAACGCTGCGCCTTTGTCCTCTTGGCAACCTCCGCAACCCTTTTTCTCTTTTCAAGAAAGAAAAGCCGTACTAAAAGAAAAAATTTAACTAAGTTTAACTACTAAAGTTAGCATAATATACCAAAAGTAAAAATGTCAAAGAGACACAGACCAAGGAGAGGCTCACTTGCTTTCTCGCCAAGGAAGCGAGCAAGAAGTGAGAAATGCAGAATAAAAAGGGAAGAGATAGTAGCAGGTAGGAAAATACAGGGGTTTGTGGGCTATAAAGCGGGGATGACGCACCTCGTTCTGACTGATAATATTCCTCACAGCTTGACAAAGGGGATGGAGATTTCCGTTCCTGCTACGATAATAGAGACACCACCTATAAGGGTAGAAGGATTCCGTCTGTATAAGAAAACGCACTACGGAAAGAAACCGGTAACGGAAGTATGGGCGGGAGGGGAGAATGGCGGCAATCTGGACAAAATAGCGGATATAATCAAAAGTTCAGCAGGGGACGATCCTTCATTGAGCATGATAATTTCTACATTACCCGAAATCGTGAGCGGGGTGCCGAAGAAGAAGCACGAAATAATGGAGATAAAGATGAGTGGGGATATAGAAAAAGACCTTGAATATGCACGAGAAGTGTTTGGAAAAGAGATAAGAGCGAAAGACATCTTAAAAGAGGGGGATTTTGTAGATGTCACCGCGGTGACAGAGGGAAAAGGCACACAAGGACCTGTAAAGCGGTGGGGTGTCATGATCCAGAATGCAAAAGCCCGGAGGTCAGGAAGAGGTCGCCACGTAGGTTGTATTGGCGCATGGAAACCTCGGCGCGTTAGATGGAGAATACCTCAGCTTGGACAGACCGGATATCAACAGCGGACAGAGTATAATAAGCGAGTATTGAAGATAGGAGAGAATGGAGAAGAGATAACACCAAAAGGAGGTTTCCTGAAGTATGGAATCGTGAGAAACGATTATATCCTGCTGAAAGGAAGCGTTCCAGGACCGAAGAAGAGGCTTGTTAGAATCTCTCACTCGATAAGGTCCCATTCTGAGCCGGGAATACCCGAGATTATTTATATAAGCAAGGAGTCACAACAGGGACATTAAGAAACCTTTATATGATATACAATAAGACAAGAGAAGAAAGATGGTAGAGGAAGCGGAGAAGAAGACTAAAGCCAAAGTGCTGGACTTGTCAGGGAACTTTGTGAGGGAAGTAGCACTGCCTCCGGTGTTTTTGGAAGAGTACAGACCCGACTTGATAAAGAGAGCTGTGCTGGTGATACAATCAAACCGACTGCAGCCAAAGGGTCCAAATCCGCTATCGGGAAGAAAGACATCGGCAGAGAGCTGGGGTGTTGGCAGGGGAGTCTCAAGAGTTCCTCGTATAAAAACAGGGAATAGAGCAGCACGGGCTCCACAAACAGTCGGTGGAAGAAGAGCGCATCCACCAAAAACTGAAGAAGTCTTGAAGCGGAAAATAAACAAAAAAGAAAGGAGGAAAGCGATAAGGTCCGCTATTGCGGCTACCATAGACCCCGACCTCGTAAGAAGTAGAGGACATAAATTCAGTGATGCGGTGAAGCTGCCGATAGTCGTGGAAGACGCACTTGAAAGCCTGGAAAAGACCTCAAAGGTGGAGGAAACTTTAAAGGCCATAGGTGTGTGGGATGATGTGCTCCGCGCGAAGGAACGAAAAGTACGCGCTGGAAAAGGAAAGATGAGAGGCAGGAGATACAAGCACAGAAAAAGCGTTTTGATTGTTATTTCTGGTGAAGAAGGAACACCAGAGGGTAAAAAAATAAAGATGGGCGCGAAAAATTTACCGGGTGTGGATGTATCATCTGTGGAGGAGCTGAATGCAGAACAGCTTGCACCTGGAACGCATCCCGGCAGGTTGACCATCTGGACAGAATCTTCTATATCAAAGCTTGCAGCTGTGAGGTGATGGTAAATGAAACTAAAGCATATTGTGTCAAGTGAAAAGGCGACCCTGATGATAGATTCGGAAAACAAACTACAGTTTATTGTTGATTCGAGAGCGAGTAAGCGCGAGATAAAGAGCGAGGTGGAGAGAGTGTTTGAAACGCCGGTGAAAAGCGTAAAGACAATGCTAACATTTAAAGGGGAGAAGAAAGCAACAATAACATTGGAGGAGGAAGGTAAGGCAAAAGAGATAGGCACATCACTTGGAGTATTGTAGGTTACGGAGACAAAAATGGGGAAGAGAATAATAGCGCAGAGGAGAGGAAGGGGTTCACCCACTTTCAAGGCTCCTTCACACAAGTACAAAGGAAATCTCGAGCATGTGAAGGTGAATAAGCGTGAGACGGTATCAGGAGTAGTCGAGGAGATAGTGCATGACCCTGCAAGGAGTGCACCCATTGCACGTATAAGGATAGAAGAAGAGAAACAGACATTTGTAATCGTACCAGAGGGGGTTGGAGAAGGCGATGAAATGGTTTATGGGGAATCAGCGGCGATAAAAACAGGAAATACTTTGCCACTTCGCTGTATTCCGGAGGGAATTATGATTTGTAACTTAGAGGCGAGACCAAACGACGGGGGTAAGTTCGCAAGGGCTTCAGGTAATTTTGCCACGCTGTTAGCACACGAGCAAGAAACGGGAAAAACGCTTGTGGTGATGCCGAGCGGGAAGAAGAAATGGCTCTCTTCGGATTGTTTTGCTACGATAGGAGTTGTCGCTGGTGGTGGTCGGACAGAGAAACCTTTTGTAAAAGCAGGGAAGAAATATCATAAGATGAAGACACGTGCGGCGAAATACCCCACGGTAAGAGGCGTGGCGATGAACCCTGTTGACCATCCGTTCGGTGGTGGTGGTCACCAACACGTTGGGAAGTCCAAGACGCCCAGTAGGGGTGCACCGCCTGGAAGGAAAGTAGGGAGCATCGCGGCAAAAAGAACTGGAAAGAAGTAAGATGAGGTGTTTTTTATTAACCACAAGATTACACAGATTTTCACGAGGATTTTGTTGTTTAGGATTTATAAGTCGAGAAAGCATAGGATAATTACGGTGTAAGAGAAAAATGGCAAAGAAGAAAGCTAAAACTAAGACTACACTCAAAAAAGAGGAAAAGGAGTTCACATTTCGTGGATATACGCTGGCGAAGCTAAAGAAAATGAAGCTCGAAGATTTAGCAGACTTGATGAGTGCGAGGCAGCGAAGGAAATTGAAGAGGGAATTAAGAGAAAAGGAGGAGAAACTGCTGGAGGAACTTAAGTCAGATAAGGAAAGCGTTAAAACGCATCTACGAGATGCCATCGTGCTGCCAAGTATGGTGGGGAAGAAGATTGGGATACACAACGGAAAAAGCTTTGATTACGTGGAGATAAAGCCAGAGATGATAGGGCATTATCTGGGCGAGTTTGCATTGACACGGAAAAAAGTATTGCACGGTGCAGCGGGTGTGGGAGCTACGAGGTCTTCAAAATACGTGCCTCTGAAGTAAAAAGGAAAGAGAACAGAAGATGGGCAGGGTAAAATTTTGCATAACGGGGTTTGAAACGGAAATTGATCCGGAAACAACTGCAAAGGCAATGGTTCATGAGGCTCACATATCTCCTAAGCATGCGCTTGAGGTGTGCAGAGCGATAAAGGGGAAGAAAGTGGAGGATGCGGAGGCATACCTGGAGGCGGTGTTGGAAAAGCGTGTGGCAATTCCTTTCAAACGGCATAAAAAGAAAGTTGCACATCGAAAGGGGCTAAAGAATTGGTATGCTGGGAGATACCCGGTAAAGGCAAGCGAGGAGATATTAAAATTGATAAGAAATGCGAAAGCAAATGCAGAATACAAAGGGCTTGAATCAGAAGCGATGAAGATATGGCATGTATCCACGAAGAAAGGTAGAACGATAAAAGGGGCAATGCCACGTGCTTTTGGTCGGGCTACACCTAAGAATACCGAGACAGTCACTATTGAAATGGTCTTGAAGGAAGAGGGGAGTTAGGAGTAGAAAGTGATAGAGAAGATTTTTGTGAGGGAAGGGATAAAGAAGGTAAGAATGGACGAATATTTCGGGAAAGAGTTGGATAGAGCTGGCTATGGGGGAATGGATATAAAAAGGACGCCAATGGGCACGCAGATAACGGTGAGTGTTGAGAAACCGGGGATGATAATAGGAAAGGATGGGCGGCGGATAAAAAGGCTAACAGACGACATAAACAGGAGGCAAGAGCTGGATAACCCGCAAATAGATGTGCAACCCATAGATGTGCCAGACCTGAGTGCGCCGTTGATGGCTAATAGACTCGCAAAGCTTATAGAGCGAGGCTGGCATTTCAGAAGGGCGGGCAGGTCAACGCTGCAAAGAATAATGGATAAAGGGGCGTTAGGTTGCGAGATTATCATGTCGGGGAAGCTCAAAGGACCACGTGGGCGAATGGAGAAGATGGTAGATGGATATATAAAACATTGCGGCGCGGTAGCAGAGGAAATAGTAGACCGTGGATATGCAATAGCAAAGGTAAAATCAGGTGTTATAGGCGTGAGGGTGTGGATAGTAAAGCCAGATGCCAAAGTACCCGATGCTCTTCACGTAGTAACGGTAAATAAAGATAAAGAAGAGGAGGAAAAGGAAGAGGATAAGGAAGGAAAAGGGAAGGAAGAATGAGCATATTTAGAATTGATGAAATAAGAAAGATGAGTGAAAAAGAAAGGAATGAGGAATTGGAGAGTTTACTGACTGATTTAATGCGAGAGCGCGGGATAATAGCCACGGGTGGTGCTCCTGAGAATCCGGGCAGAGTGAGGGAGATAAGAAGAACAATAGCGAGGATTAAAACGGTTGAAGGCGAATTGGAAAGGGAAAAAAAGGGGAAATGAACATGGAAGTTTGCCCTAAATGCGGATTGCCAAAGGACTTATGTATTTGCAAGGAGATAGCAAAAGAGCAGCAAATGGTAAAGGTGTTAACGGTGAAAAGAAGGTTTGGGAAGATTACCACGGTGATAGAAGGAATAAATGAGAAGGAGGTGGACCTGAAGGAGCTATCGAAAGAACTGAAGTCGCGATGTGCATGTGGTGGCACGGTAAAAGCGGGCTGCGTTGAATTACAGGGTAATCAAGAAGAACTGGTAAAGAAAACGCTGCGTGAGATGGGCTATCGAGTAGAAGGTGAAAAATGAAATTAACATCGAGTAATATATTGCAACATGAGCTGATAGGATTGCGAGCAGAAGTGGAAGAAAGCAGAAATAGTAGTGAGAGGGGACTTTGTGGATCGGTAGTAGACGAGACGAGGAATATGCTTGTTATAGAGAATGAGCAGGGAAAAGAGAAGAAGATACCAAAAGCAGAAAATGTATTCATTTTTGAACTGCCCGGAGGTGTGAGGGTAAGAGTAAAGGGGGGTATGCTTGTTTCAAGACCTGAGGACAGGATAAAGAGAGTAAAATGAGAGATATAGGGATAGATGTCCAGCTGCCGGAGAAGGAATGCGAAGATGAAAATTGTCCATTTCACGGTAAGTTAGCGGTAAGAGGACAAATTATAGAAGGAGTGGTAGTAAGTGATAAAGCGCCAAAGACCGTTGTTGTTTTGAGGTCTTACCTGAAGAAGATAAGGAAATATGAGCGGTATGAAAAGAGAAGGTCAAAGATACATGCACATAATCCGCCTTGTATAGATGCAAAGGTAGGAGATGTGGTGAAGATAGCGGAGTGCCGTCCATTGAGCAAGACGAAAAGCTTTGTGGTGGTGGAGAAGAGATGAAAGGAGTGAAAGCGAAGATAACGAAGGCTTTGCAGACTGGTACGCGTTTAGACTGCGTGGATAATACCGGTGCGAAGGTGCTGCAGATAATAGCGGTGAAGGGATATCGGGGTGTGAAGAACAGATATCCAAAGGCAGGAGTTGGAGATATGGTGGTTGTATCAGTGAAAAAGGGAAGACCGGAGATAAAGAAGCAGCTATTGAATGCGGTGATAATAAGACAGAAGAAGGAATATAGGCGACCTTCCGGGATGCGAGTGAAGTTTGAGGATAATGCTGCGGTTGTTGTGGACGATAAAGGGGCACCAAAGGGCTCTGAGATAAGGGGACCGGTTGCAAGAGAAGCGGTGGAGAGATTCTCAAAGATAGCTTCGGCTGCCACGATGATTGTGTGATTATTTATTTCTTAAAAACTACCTATAATATTGAAGAGGGGGGAGAAAAATGGAAGAGAGTAGGATTTGGTTCATGATTTTGATGCTGGTGGTATCAATTTGGAGCTATCTAATTTTAAAGATGGTATAGCGGGAGTTACCGAGTGGACAAAGGTGGCAGACTCAAGATCTGCTCCCGAAGGGGTTCGCAGGTTCGAATCCTGCCTCCCGCATAATGTTGAAAATGCTAACAGAAGAAGAAGGAAAGGAGGGGTTAAAGCTTGCAAGAGCTGCAATAGAGAAATACTTGAGCGAGAATATTAAGATAAAAGCTGGCGACGAAGACTTACCCGCAATATTTGAAGAAAAGAGAGGCGTTTTTGTCACGCTGAATAAATACGGTGAGCTACGTGGTTGTATAGGCTATCCCTACCCTATATTCAAGCTAAAGGATGCGATTATAGACGCAGCGATATCCGCGGCGGTTAACGACCCGAGATTCCCGCGGGTAACAAAAGAGGAGTTGGGGGATATAGTTATTGAGCTGACGATACTCACCACACCACAGGTGTTAAAAGTGAAGCCAAAAGACTTACCGCAGCAAATAGAAATAGGCAGGCATGGCTTGATCGTAAAAAGGGGCATATATCAAGGGCTTTTGCTACCTCAGGTGGCTACTGAGTATAATTGGTCAGCAGAGGAGTTCCTATGCCAGACGTGCTGGAAAGCGGGTTTGCCACAGGACGCGTGGCTGGAGAAAGACACAGAGGTCAGTACATTTGAGGGGCAGATATTTAAGGAGGAAGATGATAAAAATAGATAGATATAAGTGTGGATATTGTGGTGCATGTGTCACGGTATGCCCCACAGAGGCAATAGATTTGATAGGGATGTGGATAGAGATAAAAGAAGAAGAATGCAATGGATGTAAAGCATGTGTGAATATCTGTCCAGTGGGTGCATTAGAGCTTCTCATAAATCCTAAAT
>JAODGF010000185.1 GCA_025464645.1 Methanosarcinales archaeon | reverse complement strand
CCCACACACTCCTCATGCCTTTCTCCTGATGCGATATTCAATTTATCTCGCCGGCATCCAACGTCAAGGCAATGAGGGAATCCTCTTGGTGCGCCGTTATATCCGGTTGATATTATCACCTTATTTTTAACCACCAGGGCACCTATTTGCCTTCTCAGGCATGTTGAACGTTCCGCCACGTCACGTACAATATTCATCCAGTATTCGTCCCAGGGTATTCTCTTTTCCTTCTCTTCGCTCAGGTCCATTCCTCTTTCTAAGTTTTCCAGGTGCTCTTTCGGGTTCGCTTGCATCTAAAAAGTCTTTAGAATCTGTCGAATATCCTCAAAATTTCTTTTGCTTCTTCTAAACTACCTTCTAACGGTCGCTGCTTTTCTGGCAACTCTACAAGGTCAAACTTTAACTGGAATTTAAGACATTCCATGACAGATAAACCCCACTGCAATGTTACCTCGCAATGTAAACAATCCTTGTTACATTTCTCTACAATTTCATAAAGCTCATCTGCGCACTCATAGCAAACCTCTTCATAAGGCGCTAATGAAAAAATAGGTTTACCCATGAGATGCGATTCTTCATCCTCTACCAGTCTAACCCACCCCACTCCTTCTTCTAAATCATATTCTTTCCCGCATCTTTCACAAACCCATTTATTTTCCATTTTTGTTCAACCTCCCTTTTTTCATGCGAGCTTTTATATGTATCTCTCCACTTCCTCTCATATTCCGGAGCATGCTCAAAGGTTGTTGGCTTAATTTGCAAGCCGATTTGCCTCCAAATTGATTTCTTTATTCCTGAGAAAAACCTTTAGTTTCTCGAAATAAAACTCTTCCCAATCTTCAATCTTCTTCGGACCACGTTCCCTTATCCAAGCAGAAACAGGACCAACTCTGTTTTTCTTTGTCAATCCCCATCTTCCGTTTACCATATTCAATATCCATTCTTTAGCCATTTTATCCCCTCCAAATTTCTACAAACTTCTTCTTATGCAAGAAGTAATAATCTGCGGGTTTTGCAAAACCCATCTTTATCATCTCCTTATTTATGAAAATCTTATTTTTGAGATAAATATAAGCCAAAACAGAGTCTTTTCTAACAGGATTTGAATCAAATTTTAAAAACACTCTTTTTCCTTGAACATAATCTTTCAAATAACTCACAGCTTCTTTCTTTCTTTCAGGCAGAACATCGACACCTAACAATTTTACCGTTAAGCCTGTGTCAAGTCTGATTGTATCTTCATTTAGAATTTCCATAACTTTATATAGATTTTCCTTGAATCTAAAGAGGTGTGGTTCCATAACAGGTTTTGCATCCTGAATGTTAGGGGTATAATCAATCGCTTCCAATTCAATCTTTTCTTTTCTCTCAACTATTTCTATTCGCCAGCCGGATAAACTTTCACCGACTTTTCTCCTTATTATTTCCAAAAAATCATGATTTATTTCAATACCAATAGCATTTCTACCTACTTCCAACGCCGCTCTTATTGTAGTTCCACTCCCTAAAAATGGGTCTAAGACAATCTCATCCTTAAACGTAAACATCTTTGTTAATCTTATTGGTAATTCTTTAGGGAACATTGCTTCGTGTCCAATTTGTCTTTCTCCGGGAAAATTCCAGTGCCCGTAGAAAAATTCTTTCCACTCTTCTTTACTCAATTTCGAGCTTTCTTTTATCTCTCTTTCAACATTTCTCCTTCCTAACTTCTTAAAAATCAATATGAACTCATAATCTATCTCAACCATGCCATTTGGAGGATAAGGATACGAACCCATTACCGTAGCCCCACCAGTGGTGTTCATTGTGGTCTTCTTCTGCCAGATTATCGAACCCAGATAATCAAAACCAATCCCTTCGCATTGCGTAATTATTTCAGCATGTAAAGGGATTATTTTATATCTTCCATAAATTATGCTTCTGGCAAACTGGTCCCCTATATTTACGCATAGCCTTGAACCAGGCATCAGCACGCGATAACATTCTTTCCATACCCTATAAAGGTCTTTCAGGTATTCATGCACTGCTTGACCATAGCCTATCTGCCCCTCCACACCATAATCTTTTATATGCCAGTAAGGAGGAGATGTCACAACCAATGCTACGGTTTTATCTTCAATTTCCAACATCCTCCTGCTATCACCAACTATTATCTTCGCCCAATTTACCATTTCTCGCTCCTTTTTGAGTCTTAATCTTTCAATTTAATAAAAAGACTTATGATTATGAATGACTTGATATTATGTCACGAGAAGAAGAGATGGAAAAACTGGAAGAAGAGATAAAAGAATGTCAGCGTTGCGAATTATGGCAAACGAGAACCAATCCTGTTGCTGGCGAAGGCTCGTTATCCGCGAAAGTAATGTTCATAGGCGAAGCCCCGGGTTACTACGAAGATTTAAAAGGCAGACCATTTGTGGGTAAAGCGGGAAAGATACTTGATGAATTGTTGGGGTCAGTAGGGCTAAAGAGAAGTGAGGTTTATATAGCCAATGTGCTAAAATGCCGACCACCGGGGAATAGAAATCCAACAACCACAGAGATAAAAGCATGTACTCCTTACCTGGATGCACAAATAGAAATCATTGAACCCGCAGTTATCGCTACACTTGGGAACTTTTCGTTGGGTTATATCTTCGATAAATTCTGTATAAAGAAGGATAAAATAAGTAGAATACATGGTAAAATCTTTAAGGTAGGCACGATTGCTGGTATTAAAAATGTGGTCGCTTTGTACCATCCGGCAGTTGCTACCTACAATCCGGGGATGAAAGAGGTATTGGTTAAGGATTTTAAGGCGCTGGCGAATTGCTTTTAAATTTTAAATTCAAATTAAACAATCTG
>JAODGF010000002.1 GCA_025464645.1 Methanosarcinales archaeon | reverse complement strand
GGATAACAATTCTCAAAGCCTTTTAAGCCTACAAGCTCTATGTATTTCTCTGCAAGCTCTCGCCGCGCTTTATCCTTCATCCCTTTAATTTCCAGTCCAAATTCCACGTTCTTCAAGACCGTTCTCCACGGGAATAACGAAAATTCCTGGAATACCATTCCCCTATCAGGAGAAGGTCCTATCACTTCTTTTCCATCTAAAATAATCTCGCCACTGCTGGGCTGGTCTAAACCCGCTATCAATCTGAGTAATGTAGTTTTACCGCATCCTGATGGACCTATAATACACAAAAATTCGTTTGGTTTAACTACCAGACTAATGCCCTCCAATGCTCCCATCTTCCCCTCTTCTGTGTTAAACGTCTTCGTTACGTTCCGGAGTTCCAGTTTGTGGTTCATTTTTACTATACCGCTACCATTCCTTTTCTCCACTTAAGCGTCCTTTCTTCCACAAGATACCTGAATATGCGATCCAGTAGCAATGCTATTAGCCCTATTATTATCATATACGCAACAAGCTTATCCATCATGTGCAGCGCATAGAATCTATTCCACAATCTCCATCCCAGACCAACTCTGCCGCTCGCTCCAAACATCTCTGCCGCTACTACGCACATCCATCCTATTCCCATCCCTATACGTGTTCCAGCAGCGATGTAAGGGAGGGAGTAGGGGAGAACAACGGATTTTATCAAGCTCATTCCCTTTTTACAACCTAAAACCTTAGCTGCATCTATATAAATCTTATCCACACTTTTAAAACCCGTGTAAGTGTTTATCAGTATGGGAAAAATAGCTCCTACGAATACAACAAAACCAGCGGAGTAGTGTGTGAGTTTTAACCATATAATAGCAAATGGTATCCATGCGATAGGGGGAATTGCGCGTAATATCTCCATTATTGGGTCCATAGCTCTATCCACGAGCTTGAACCCACCCATTAATGCTCCTAATGTTATTCCAACCGCCGTTCCGACACCTAAACCTATACCAAAATGTAAAAGACTGATGTAAATATCCACTAATATTACTTCTCGAACCGTATAAAAAGCAAAGAAAACTTCGTATGGGCTCGGCAGTAGATAGGTTTTCTTCACGATAAAACTGGCTACTAACTGCCAGATAATAACGACTGTGGAAATCCCAATTGCTTCTATTATCCCTCTCCTTTTCAGGAAATGCAAACCTTTCTTTTCTCTCATTCGTTAAAAATAAAAAAAGAGGAGATATAAAATTAAAATCTCCTCCTTAAAATTATATATAGCGCCACTAACAGAGAAGCGACTGTTAGAACCGTTGTAAATCCCGGTTGCACCGGTGTCGGTGTTGCTGAAGGAGTTGGTGACGGCGTAACGGCTGTTGGAGTCGGTACAATCCCCATAACATGGTCATAAAAACTGGTGTCAAAAAGATCATCTTGTGTTAGCAATTTGTCCGTATATCCCATTTCATAGTCCACTTTTGCATATTCGAGCGTAGAAGGTATTTCAAGATGAGGATTATGAATCCACTTCATGTCCGTCTTGTTGAATGACTCTTTTACCTTTTCCACGTCCCATCCTACTTTTTTCGCGAATATCTCAGCAGCTTCGTCTATATGCTCACGATTATACTCCGTTGCGTTTATATGTGTTCGGATTATCTGCTCAAGAAGCTCTGGATGTTCCCTGATCAGTTCACCACTTGCTAATAGGCAGCAGCACGCATGGTCAGGCCACATATCTCCAGAAAGGACAACTATCTTTCCCGCTCCTTCCAGTTCTATGATCGTAGGCGAAGGACTTGGTAGGAATACCGCATCCACTGCCTTTGCTGCTATCGCCGATATTGCATCACGAGGTCCCATTGATACAATTTCAAGGTCGTTCTTGGGGTCTATTCCCTTATCTCTCAGCCAGTTCTTGAGTATGGTATCCTGAATGGAGCCTGGGGGGAAAGTAGCTATTTTCAGACCTTTTAAGTCCTCTGGAGAAGTGTAGTTTACAGCGAGTTCAGGCAAAAGAACAATAGCAGAGCCATTTGTTTGCACCGCTGCGACTATCTTCGCATCTAATCCCTTATCTATTGCAGAAATGGGTGGTGCTGTCCCGACATAGGCGATGTCAAGTGCCCCTCCCATCATCGCGGTCATCTCTGGCGGACCGGATGGGAATTCGGTGTCAGTAACTTTCTCTATCCCGAATCTTTTCAGGTCTCTTTCCCACCAGCCCTTTTCCATTGCGGTCATCTCTGCTATTTGATGAGTGCTTGGCTGGTAACCAATATGTAACTCCTTTATTTCTCTTGCTTCGCATGTCTGCAATGGCACGGCACTTAAAATGCACAGTGCTGATAAGACTACTGCCAAAGCAATCAAAATTTCTATCGATTTGACTTTTTCCATTTCAATCACCTCCTAATTTTCCCAGTTCTATACAATCAAACATTTTTTTATACATAAATATTCTTTATATAAAATCACTATTTAAATTTTTCTATTTTGTGCATTAAATTGCCTAATTGTATAATATTGCCTGCGAAAAATATGGATAAGAAGCAATTCTATACTAAGAGATACGGAGTAATTAGACAACATGATTATCCTCTCATAGCCTTCATAAATCTCCTCTTTATTTGCTCTGGTGTCAATTTTATGTTTCTTAGTGAGGTCCCCATGATGCCAGGTTTCACTATTACGTGAATAAATCTCGGACCTGTACTATCATACACACTCTCGATAGTTGAGCGCAACTCCTTCTTGGTGTGTACTTTTTTTGTTTCCTCTATCCCCGCACTTATCGCCATTAATTCCATATCAACACCGGAATAAGCATTTGTCAACTGATTCCCGGTGCTTCCCAACGTGCCATTATCCAGACAATAAATGGATAGATTTTTCGGGCTTTCTGCTGCTATTGTAGGTAATACACTGGTTGCTAACAAACTACCATCACCATCGAGAACAACCGTTTCTCTTTTCGTTTTTGATGCCATTCCCAAGCCTATTGAAGATGCCTGACTATAACTGCCCAGCATGTAAAAATTCAGCTCTCTATCATTAATCTCATACAATTCCTTGCTTGGTTCGCCAATATTGGAGACAACCGCTTCTTCATCTAAATATTCTGCTATGGTTTTTATTGCATCGTATCTCGTCATCTCTGGCTCGTGAATTGTTTTTTTATATTCCAGGATAGTTTCTCTTTCTCTTTTTGGAAAACGCTCTGTAAGTTCGGCTTCTTCCTGTTTATTACCCCATATTTTTGGGGAGATCAATGCAACGTGGGTTCTACTATTTTTATACGCGTCGCAAATAACGTTCTCCACCAAATTTATTTTGGATTTGTCATCTATTATCGTGTAAGGAATATCAAACGCTTTTAACATCTTGGGTAGGTTTTTATTAAACGGTATTTGAGCAGGTATCTGTTCCATATAAACGCCTCTCCAACTCGTTATTATCGGCAAAGGCAGCTCGTAGGTTCTGGTAAGGGACATCAACGCATTCATGGAATTGCCCAATCCCGAACTTTGCATAACTATCGCGGGTTTCCCTCCTGCGAGATATGCACCAGCACATATTCCTATCCCATCTTCTTCCTTGTTTAGTGCGACCTCGTGAAAGTGCTGAGGAATAAGATAAAAGAGACTTTTTGCTTTACCGCACGGCAATGTCGCTACAATATCTATTCCATTATCTTTCATTATTTCTATTATCTTCTCTTCCATTTCGCACGTTTACATAGCCATATAACCACAGGATTACACTGATTTTCACGAGAGGAGGGATAAGAGTTATACAAATAAATATACTAACTAATCTATGGAATATAAATATTAAGTTGCTTTCAAATTTTCTTTCAAGAATTGGAACTACCGGAAGCAAAAACAGATTCTGGTGGTGTTCAGGAAGGGACTTGCATAACGACCAGAGACGTTGGGAGTTAGGAGCAATTTTAAATGTGACACTGTCAAATTAATATCTAAGACGGATACAAAT
>JAODGF010000052.1:9584-15510 GCA_025464645.1 Methanosarcinales archaeon | reverse complement strand
CCCACTGCACGAAGCAAAGCCATCGTAAGAGCTCCTGAGCCCGTTCCCGCTTCCAACACCTTTGCACCTGGAAATATGTCTCCAAGCATTAAAATAGCTGCGATGTCCTTTGGGTATATTATCTGTGAACCCTTCCTCATCTTTGATATGTATTCTGCTAAAGTGGGTCTGAGGACCACGAGTTTCTCACCAAGAGAAGACTTTACAGTGCTTCCTTCTTCCAATCCTATTATATCGTCATGCGAAATCGTTCCACGGGTGAAAGAGAAAGATGAATTCGCTTTCAGCACAATCTGGTATCTTTTACCTTTTTTGTCTATCAGATGTACGAGTTCGCCTTCTTTTACCGGTTTTAGCATTATGTTTAATTTTAGCTTAGTGAATAAGTAAATTAGAAAAGTTTTTAAATTTAAAGGAGGAAAACGAAATTAGTAATGGTGATGAAAAAATGGAAGAAAAAGGCGTAATAGCAAAAATTACGGGTCCACTGGTTGTTGCAGATAAGATGCGGGGATGCGAGATGTACGAGGTGATAAAAGTAGGAGAAGAGGGATTGCTGGGCGAGACGATAAGACTGGATGGCAATCTTGCATATATTCAGGTGTATGAAGATACAACGGGTTTGAAGCCCGGAGAGCCGGCGATAAGAACGAAAGCCCCTTTATCCGTTGAACTCGGACCCGGAATATTAAAAAATTTTTATGATGGTGTGCAAAGACCTTTGGAAGGTATAAGAAATAAGGTGGGTGATTATGTAAAAAGGGGGGTTTATGTAGATGCACTCGATCGCACAAAGAAATGGCAATTCGTACCTATTACCGAGGAAGGCAAAGAGATAGTGGGGGGGGATATTCTGGGCGAAGTTCAGGAAACAAAGGTGATAAAGCATAAGATTCTTGTGCCACCGGGAATAAGCGGTAAGCTTTTGGAGTTGAAGGAAGGCGAATTCACCGTTCAGGATACCATAGCGAGGATACAAACAGATGGAGAGGATATGGAATTGATGATGATGCATAAATGGCCGGTGAGAAAAGGGCGACCTTACAGGGATAAATTAGACCCTGAGGTGCCTTTGCTGACCGGACAGCGTATTAATGATACTTTCTTCCCGATTGCGAAGGGGGGGACAGGTGCTATTCCGGGTGGGTTTGGAACTGGGAAAACGGTAATGCAGCACCAATTAGCGAGATGGGCAGACGCGCAGGTTATCGTGTATATAGGCTGTGGAGAGCGGGGGAATGAAATGACAGAGGTTTTGGAGGATTTTCCAAAGCTTATTGACCCGTATAGTGGTGAAACGCTGATGGAGCGCTCAACTCTTATTGCAAACACCTCAAATATGCCCGTTGCGGCACGAGAAGCGTCTATTTATACCGGAATCACGCTCGCTGAGTATTATCGTGATATGGGCTATGACGTGGCAATACAGGCGGATTCTACATCAAGGTGGGCGGAAGCACTGCGAGAAATATCAGGAAGGCTGGAGGAGATGCCGGGAGAGGAAGGTTATCCCGCTTACTTAGCCACGAGATTAGCGGATTTCTATGAACGCGCAGGCAGGGTAAAAACATTATGTTCGGATTCGGAGGAAAGGATAGGTTCTGTTACGGTAGTGGGAGCGGTATCGCCGCCTGGAGGTGATTTCTCCGAGCCGGTGACGCAGAATACGTTGCGAGTGACAGGTGTTTTCTGGGCTCTTGATTCATCTCTGGCAGATAGGAGGCATTTTCCGGCTATAAGCTGGTTGCGCAGCTATTCCCTTTATCTCGGCGACCTCCGTGAATGGTTTGCGAAGTCCACGGCACCGGACTTCATAGAGCAGCGTGAAGAAATGATGGGGCTATTGCAAAAGGAGGCGGAACTGCAAGAAATAGTCCAGCTCGTGGGTGCGGATGCACTCCCGGCGCGAGAAAGGGGAACATTAGAAGTTGCACGTATGATACGTGAGGATTTTTTGCAACAAAACGCGTACCATGAGATAGACTCTTTCTGCTCATTGGAAAAGCAATATCTGATGGCAAAAATCATTCTTCAGTGGTATGACGGCGCAATAGAAGCGATAGAGAGCGGCATAGGGGTAGAGAAATTGGAGAGGATGCGAATAAAGGATGCAATAGCAAGGATGAAATATGTGCCAAATGAAGGTTTCCGTGAGAAATACGAGCAGATAATGAAGGATATGAAAGATGAGTTTGAAGAATTAAAGAGAAAGGAGAGGGAGGAGTGAAAATGGCAATAGATACTTCAGCACGTGAGTACACAACGATAAAAGAAGCAGCGGGTCCTTTAATCGTGGTAGAAGAAGTAGAAGGTGTTTCGTATGGCGAAGTAGTAAAGATAGTGACACCGGGAGGAGAAGAAAAGACCGGGCAGGTGCTGGAAGCGAGTAAGGGACTTGCGGTGGTTCAGGTCTTTGAAGGCACCTCTGGAATAGACACATCGAAGACGAGGGTGAGATTTACCGGTGACATAATGAGAATAAGCGTTTCACAAGATATGGTGGGTCGCTTTTTCGATGGTTTGGGCAGACCCATAGATGGAGGTCCGGAAGTGATAGCAGAAGACAGGCTTCCTGTTACAGGTGACGCAATAAATCCTGCTGCACGTGATTATCCCCGCGAGTTCATTCAAACCGGCATTTCCACTATTGACGGAATGAACACGTTGGTGCGGGGGCAGAAATTGCCGATATTCTCCGGTGCTGGGATGCCGCATAATGTGCTTGCGGCACAGATAGCGAGGCAGGCGAAAGTGCTAACTACTGGAGAGCCTTTCTCCGTTGTGTTTGCGGCAATGGGGATTACGCATGAGGAGGCTTCGTTTTTTATGCGCGATTTTGAACGCACGGGCGCAATCGAAAGAATGGTTGCATTCCTTAATTTAGCGGATGACCCTGCAATTGAGCGTGTAATAACGCCGAGAATGGCGTTGACAACTGCTGAATTCCTCGCTTATGAATATGATATGCATATTCTCGTTATTCTTACGGATATGACGAACTACTGTGAAGCGTTACGTGAGATAGCTGCGGCACGTGAGGAAGTTCCGGGAAGAAGGGGCTATCCTGGATACATGTACACCGATTTGTCAATGAATTACGAACGCGCAGGACGGATAAGAGGTCGAAAAGGCTCTATTACGCAGATACCCATCTTAAGTATGCCTGATGACGACATAACGCATCCCATACCCGACCTTACGGGGTATATTACTGAGGGGCAGTTCGTTCTTTCGCGCGACCTACACAGAAGAGGTATATATCCGCCGGTGGACGTTTTGCCTTCGTTGTCAAGATTGATGGATGAAGGAATAGGTCCGGGAAAAACGAGAGAGGACCATGCTGGCGTATCCAATCAGCTTTATGCGGGTTATGCGGAAGGAAGGGACATGCGTGACCTGGTGGCGGTGGTAGGCGAGGAGGCGCTGACAAGTAGAGATAGAGGGTATCTGGAATTTGCAGATGAGTTTGAGCGCAGGTTTGTTACACAGGGTAGAAACGAAGACCGGAGTATTGAGGAGACATTGGACATCGGCTGGGATTTGTTGGCGACACTACCTGAAGGAGAGCTTAAGCGGATAGACGAGCACATAATAAAGAAATACCATCCGAGATATAGGAAAGCGGGAGAGTAAGAAAATTTGTTTTTCGCGGAATCCACCGCAGGCAGGTTTGTGCGAAGTGCCAAAGGCACGAAGATATACTGCTATATTATCTGCTGTTGGCAGCCTGTTTGTTATATATTGGCGAAACTTTATCATTTTCGTATTCTAATAATCTTGTCTGCTTATCTGCCTGTGTGTTACGCCTAAACAGGTCAATTTTAATCTTTGTAAAATCAATATCTACAATATTTTCAGGAATTAAAAAATGTTGCACTAATTCTACCCAGTCAATATCTCTGATTGTTACTATTTCATCTAAGTAAAAGCTAACCCATATATCTCCAATTTTAGAGTTGGATAATTCCTTGGAGAGTTTATTTTTTGTGATGTTTACATACTTTTCATCAATATCGATTCCGATAAATCTTCGTCCCAATCTCTTTGCGGCAATAACTGTTGTTCCTGTTCCAACAAAAGGGTCCAGTACGATGTCGTTTTCATCTGTGCTCATCAGGATTATCCGTTCTAATAAATGTATGGGCAACTGACATGGATGTTCGTCTCTATATTTATTATGCTTAATCCGATGAATATCTGTCCATACATCCGATACCAAAGGTCCAAACGGATGTAACCCCGTTTTTTTCCCACCATAATCTTTCAGAAGATAGTCGCATTTCCTACATCGCTTGTGTGGATAACGAATCTCGTAAAATTTACTTCTCTTTAGGTCTTTTACATAATATAAAATACCATAATGAGACGGCTGCAGGCTTTTCCCCATGGGTGCCGTTGGTGCGTCCCACGCAATCCAGTGTTTAAAATAAGCGTTTTCATTCAAAAAACCCGCATAATATGTTAGCCATTTCGGGATATTATGTACGAAGATAGAGCCCGCAGGCTTTGTAATTCTAACCATTTCATTAATCCACTGCTTACACCACTCCAAATACGTTTTAAATCTCTTGTTGTCTTTATATCCGGTATATTTCTTCCCTAAATTAAAAGGAGGATCGGCAAATGTTATATCTACACTATTATCTGGAATGCTCCGCATAACTTCCAGACAATCCCCTTGAATTACGCTATTAATATATTTATCTATCATTTACCAAACACCTTCTTCAGCAATTGCTTAAATCGCTCTAATTCATCCTGATGGAATGTAAAGACATCTTCATAGGCGGCGACCATTCTCTTCAAATCGTTTTTTCTTACATACCAGCCAATACCATCAACAAAACCTAAAAAGTGGGCTTCCGGGTAATGTTCTTTAATTAAATAAAAGGTGTTTTTTGCGATAACGGTATCAAATTTTTCTTGAATATTTTTCATTTGTCGTACCCCCTCCTAAAAAACAATATATATTCGTCTTTCATTGTGTTTCTCATGCCTTTTATAGGCTTTAGAATGCTTTTAACCAATGTTAAATTATGTTTTTTGCATGATTCTATCATCTTACTTTCTAACCTGATGCCCCCGGTTTGATTCGTATTAGACCCGATGATCATCACAAAATATTTGTCCTTTTTTAGCACCCTTGACACCTCCGAACAGACGGATTCCATATCTTTAAAATAATTTTTTAATCGCTCATTTTTGTTTTTACCAATCAATCCAATCATCTTACTTCTAATAAAGTTTTCGCTTGAACGTGAACGAACACCCTTCGTAATCTGGNNATTCACCTTTATTTCTTTTTAGCCTTTTCTTCTTAAGAGAAAGTGTTCATGAAAGTTTTATTAGCAACAGGAAAGAAAGCAGAGGAAATGGTTAAAGATGCCATAAGAAATGTAAACTTAGTGAAATGTGATGTTCTCACGCAAGACATAGGCATTGCTGCTTTTTCCACTCCGAAATCGCTAAAAAAAGCACTTGAAATGCTTTCCATTTCTAAAAAATTGGACTACGACCTCATTTTACTTTCAGGGCTTTGCAAAGCGGATTTCAGTGTTTTAGAAAAAGAAATCGCCACACCTATCAGATTGGGACCCAGGCATGCATACGACCTCGGGGATACGTTGCAATTTGTAGTAGATATGCAGTTCTCTTCACATATACCGGCAGATGTATTTTTAGCAGAGAAGAGAAAAGAGAATGCGCAGAAGCAGTTGGATGAATTGGAACGCAAAGTAAAGGGAAGGTTCAGCATAAAAGGAGTGAAAATAGGAGGAGGAGCGAGGATGAAGGTCTGCGCAGAACTCGTGGATGCGACCCGGCTCAACGAGGAGGAAATACACCGAAAAATGAGATACTTCCTGGATAGCGGCGCAGATATAATCGACATTGGTGTTCACGTAGGTGCGAAGCCAGAGGAGGTGAA
>JAODGF010000052.1:0-9423 GCA_025464645.1 Methanosarcinales archaeon | reverse complement strand
CCTGTTTTGAACGCTGTTGGATATGGATTAGCAGAATCCTTATACAACTATTATCTTTTCAGGTTGCAAGATAATAGCACTCCCCTTTTCTTCGGCGTTGGAAACGTTACGGAGCTTATGGATGCGGATTCAGTGGGTATAAACGCAATCTTAGCAGGTATAGCCTCTGAATTGAATGCCGATATCCTTTTTACACCTGAATACAGTGACAAAGCTTTCGGAAGTGTAAGAGAGTTGAGGATAGCATCGGAGATAATGATGCTGGCGAAGGCACGCAAAAGTGTGCCTAAGGACGTTGGATTCGACCTTTTGATGCTAAAAGAGAAGAAAAGGAAGCCAGTCGTGCAACTTCAGGATAAAGAGCTTATTGTTGCGAAAGAGAATGCAAAATGGAGACTTGACCCAAAGGGATGCTTTAAAATCGGTATTTGTGAAATAGAAGGTGATAAAATGATATATGCCGAACATTCGCCTACCGGGAAACGGATAGTAGGGAAAAGTGCAAAAGAGATAATGGATACAATCTTGCGATTGGGTATGGTCTCATTGCTTGAGCACGTTTCTTACCTGAGTAAGGAGTTGACAAAAGCTGAACTCGCGCTGCGGTTGAATCGAAGTTATGAGCAGGATGAAGCGCTTTTTTAAGGTTTCCTCCCTGCATAACCTCGGTAATCTAACATACTGCCGAAATCCTTTATCCTATCTTCAAACATCTTTTCCACTCATTCCTTCTCCGAGACACCTGCTTCTTCAAACGTAGCCATCTCTCGCAATATCTTGCAGGATGCTTCCACGAGGCTTATTCCAAGTGCCGCACCTGTACCTTCCCCGAGTCGCATATTCAGATTGAACAATGGTTCGATTCCGAGGTGGTCTAAAATAGCTCGATGACCGGCTTCGACAGAGAGATGGGATGCAATGAGATAATCACGTATCTTCGGACTTAGTTCGTATGCAATAAGCGCTGCGGCGCCTGAAATGAATCCATCTATGACGACAGGAATTCGGTGAGCCCCGGCAGCGAGCATCACACCTGCCATTCCCCCTATCTCGAATCCACCTACTTTCGCTAATATGTCTATCGCGTCTGCTCTATTTGGCTTATTAACCTCCAATGCCTTTTTTATCCGCTCTATCTTCCTCCGCAGCCCTTCGCTATCCAAACCCGTGCCGTGTCCTGTTACACTCTCCACCGGTTCTCCTGTTATGAACGCAACAATAGCACTGCTTGGTGTCGTATTCCCTATTCCCATGTCACCTACACCAACGATGTCCACGCCTTTCTCTACCTCCTGCTCCAGAACTTCTATTCCCGCTTCAATAGAGTGCACGGCATCTTCATACCGCATTGCAGGTCCTTTTGTCATATTTGCAGTTCCATAAGCGATTTTCTTGTCAATGAAATTCCCTGCTCTGCTCTCAATCTCAATATCCGTTGCCACGCCCATATCCACGACAACAACGCTCGCACCTATATGTCTTGCGAGCACGTTTATCCCGGCACCTCCGCTCAAGAAATTGTAAACCATTTGCGGTGTTACCTCTTTTGGATACGCACTCACGCCTTCATCTGCTACGCCGTGGTCGCCAGCCATCGTTATTATTACCTTGTCCTTTATCTCAGGCTTAAAATTCCGGGTAATCCCTGCAACCTTCACCGAGATGTCTTCCAGAACGCCGAGACTACGCTGTGGTTTTGTGAGTGCGTCCTGTCGTGCCATTGCAGCTTCCATTGCCGCTTCGTCTAATGCCTTTATCCCTTCTATCGTCTCTTTAATTTTGCCCATACATTATTCCCCCAGCCTGTATTTGTATTCGAGACTATTCAAGACATCTTCCTTGAGGAAGTACTTCACTTTATCCTCGGTAATCATCTTAAATGCGAATCTAATCAGTTCCTCGTAAAATTCGCAGTATGGCGATGGATTATAAAAATTTCCTTGCATTGAATATACTTCTGCGGGGCAGGGTGCACCACAGATATTCCTGAAAGCACAAGTATTACAGTGCTCAGTCTTTTCTACTATCCTGTCCCTTACCATCCTGAACGACTCAGAATCCATGATGTCTGAGATAGAGTTCCTGAAGATATTACCTCCGTAGAATTCCTTAATGCCTATGAACTCACCGCAAGGAAACACGTCTCCTTTAGCACCGATAGCGAAAAAACATCTCCCACCACCACAAGGGGATATATCACACATAAGTTTTCTTGCGGTGGGAGCAATGATGCCCACCAGGATATTTGCGAAGTTTCCAACGATTATTTGCTTCTTTGTCTTCCTGGTGAGTTCCTCGGCTCTTTTCAAGGCGCTGATAAAATATTTTATGAGTTCCTCTTTGCCCGGCATCAAAGGACGAGCAGATTCCTGTGTCCCCCTGACAGGATTCAGCAACACTGAGGTGACATTTTTGTCGTGTAGAAAACTTACCATCTCCGAGAGTTGCGATACATTCTGCTTGGTCACGGTCGTTACCACATTCAGCCTTTGATAGCCATCAAACCACTCAATCGCTTCTACGATTTTCTCAAAAGTCCCCATTCCATCCCAGGTCTTCCTCAGAGAATTATGTATTTCCGGATACGGCGAATCCAGTGTGGTTCCCACACTCACGCCATGCTTCTTAAGGAACCCCACATCTTCTTCTCTGAAGAGAGTTCCATTTGTTTGAATGCCGAAGTATAGCCGGTCTTCAAATTCTTCTATGGCATCGAAAATTTCTTCTTTCATCAATAATGGCTCGCTACCGTGGAACACAATGGTGAGCTTTCTGCTACTCCCGTCCTCTTCAGCATATTCACAGGCTTTCATAAGTATCTCAAAAAGTTGTTCCTTCTCCATTTGTTGGTGGCTTTTCCTTATTTCTTGTGGTATATAGCAGTATGAGCAATTCAGATTGCATCTGCTCACGGAATTCATGTAAATAACAGCGAGGGGTGACCTGAATCGGAATTCGTGCATCTCTTCTTCACACTCTCGCTTCACTCTGCCATACAGCGGGAGAATCTCATGCCTTATCTTTGAATTGATATCCTCTCCCTTTGGAATTAGTGCCCAAAAGACGATGTCCGGGTCGATGACGAGTAAGGTCTCCTCGTCAATGTCACAAAACGTCAATTGCGGGTGATTTCCAGTATTGTAATGCATTTACACCACCTAACTGCGCTAAAAGAGCGCCTTGCCAGCAGGCGAGTCCCCGAACATGTAGTGCGACAAACCCCCATTTGCTGTCCTTGGACATCTCAATCGGTACGCCATCACGCTTTGCTTCTCTTCTTTTACCTTCTTTTCGCTATTCTTTGTGTTCATGATAGCTACGTTCGGACAATCTATATTTAAATCTATCCTTTTGTATTACATCAGTAATGCAATATGTCGAATTTTCTATTGAAATTGCTATATCCTTAAAATTCACCGCAGAGAACGCAGATGCACCAGAAAAAAACGAGCAACACCAACCTCTCCACAATCGGAATAAATTCCGAATCCGCTCCTTCTTCTCTTTTTCACAATTTCCACATCTAACATCCCATCTGCCGAAATGCCGAGCTCATCTACTGCTTGTTTTGGGATGATAATCCCAAAATAATCCTTCCATTTCTTAACCTTGCTTTTTCTATTTTTTTTCCTATTTTTATTATTTATGATCTAGCCCTATCCACGCCACACCCGAATAAATTCGGGTGCATCCCCATTTGCAAAGTGCTTCGCTTCCTACACTTCAGCAAGCTTTTTGAGCAGTTCTTTATTCTTTTCCATGCTCACATCCATTATTTTTTCAATTTCTTCAATCTCCTTTGATTCCTCCTCTTTTTTCTTTTTCTCGTGCATTTTTTCACACCTCCTTCTCCGTATGCCTTCGTATCCATTCTATCACGCCGTCCAAACCAATTCATTCTTTGCAATACTTAGCGTAAATTCCATTCCTTCATCTGCACCAACTTCTAAATAATAGCCATTCATCCTTAAAAATACGTCAGTAGCTTCAAATCCTGCCCTTTTGTTTCCATCCACAAACGGATATCTTGCTCCTGTTCCGAAAATCTCCAACACTATCCTCACGGCTTTTCTTCAAGTTCATTTTTTACTTTTTGGCTATCTTTATCCTGTATCCTTCATCTGTATATTCAACGTCCAATTCTAAGCCCAGTTTCTCTGCTCTCGGTTTGAAATAGCCTTCAATGCATCCTTGTTGAAACTCTTCCTTGGTTATAGGCAACAGTCCTTTTTTTATGAGATTGATTGCCGTCATCAGGAATCCATCTCTCTTCAGGTTTAATGTCGCTTCGTCGGGATTCCCGTCAACTTCAACATCGCTCCCCATTAGATTCTTACGCACTATCGCCTCGCTCATCGCAAAGCCAATTGCATTGTCTTTACCCTGTGCCCGCAGCATATCTGCATATTGCTGCGCGGTCATCTCCGAATATTCGCTCATCTTCTCCGTCCCCAATTGCATAATGAAGCCAATATCTGCTTGCTTGTTCAGCACGAATATCTCCCTCATCATCTCCCATTTTTCTTCTTCCGACAAAGTTGGTATTTCCATTTCTCTTTCACCTCATTTCATATCCATATCAATACAAAAAATAAATATGTTTGCAAGATATTTCTTACTTTCGTGCGTGTAGTGCGCGAAACAGTATGCCCCTTCAATACTTCTCTTTTGACAGCATTCCCGCATTTTACCGAACAGTGGACTGCCGCTACCCCAGCAGGCATAGCACTGCCCGTAGTTTTCAAATACCTTAAAGAATGAAATGGTAGATTTCACCCCTGCATGTATAGATAGGATATGCGATTAAATATGCAAAGGCACCGCCATGAAGCATCATTCCAATATCGGAACAATGAACGATTAGCTCTAAATTCACGATGGATACCAGAACGACCGAGGCGAGAAGAACCGAACCTCTCTTCAGACCCACTCTAACAACCGTGGTGCTCGAATTCCCAAAATCTTCACCGTAATCATTTATTTGATGCGTGAGTAACGCTTCGCAGCCAATTATCATAAACAGGGAGGCGACCAACAGAGTAAGCGTATTTAAATCACCTCCTGCCAGCGTAAAACCAGCTAAAAAGGGAAACAAGCCAAACATCAGTCCATGAGTTATTATATCAACAATAAACCTTTCTTTAAGCCTTATGTATTTTACTGAATAGAGCGTGAGGAAAGAAATACTCAACACCGTGAATAAAAGACCAGTTAGGGTTAAAAAGCAAGAAAGTGCAATTGGAATTGCGAGCAGTACACCCATGAGCAGCAAAGTTCCTTCTTTCGTTACTTTGCCCGCAGAAAGAGGATTTTTACCCATCCTGACTTTTTTCGTATTCCGTCTGTCTATTTCAACATCGAAATAGTTGTTTATGACGAACCCATAGCCTATCACACAGAAGAAGATTATGCCGACTAAAATGAGAACAGAGGGGATAGCATGTGCTAAAATCGCTCCTATAAGCGGGATAAATGTAAAGAACTTTATCCATTCGTTGATCCTCAGCATCTTGAGGTATTCTTTTATTCTCTCCATCGCCACTCCCTGAAAACTTTTTTTATGCTATTCATATATGTTACAAATAATTCATATATATGTATAAATTTGTTCATATAAGATTGAAGAATAAAATGCATCAACGATAGAAATGAGCGATTTCAATCTTGAGAAAAGTTGGAATTTGAAAACCTGCCTTCCAATCCCGCACTCAGGATGTTAATTAAAACCGCACCGCCTTTATCTCCAGAACTCTGGTAATTTCATCCAATATTTTCTGTATTTTACCCTTTACTTTCTTCCATGCTTCCTGAACCGGAACCGCAGTATAGACGTACTTAAGCCTTTTTCCCGCTTCTACACGCTTAATTATAAATCCTTCCTGGTCTAATCGTCGAATATATTTCCGTATTGTTCGTTCTGAAAGATGCAGCAGGTTTTGTATTTGTTTTATCGTTAACGAAGAGGTCAGCAAGAGATTATAAATTTTTATTTCCACGGGCTTAAAATTGAGAAAACCTAAAATAACGTTCAATAACTCTGTTGGTTTCTTTCCTTCTTTCAGTGCCTTCTCTATATCCGCGATATAATTTCTTTTTACCATGATTATATAAATCATATTTATGAACGAATTTCTATATAAAGTTTCATAGGTATGAGTTCTTCTTGCTTCGCAAGGGGTCTGCTGTTAACGACGCAACCTCCTTTCTAAATTATTTTGATTACATTTACCATGTATTCATCTCCTTTTCTAATCTTTCACTTTTGGCATTGCTCAAAAACTCTGCTATGACCCTGGAAATAGTCTTTTCAACGCCGGGAAGTTTCTCAAGCGCTTTCCTTTTACAAATTCCTGTTATACTTTCATTCAAATTTTCTATCGTTTGAGAAGCTTTATGATAAGCCCACGCGGAATAAGGATTTGCTGATTTGAATTCTTTGAAAAAGGCTATCAGCAATAAATGATTTGCTACATCAAAATTTTCTCTACGGGTCCTTTCAAAACTGGGTGGTGGAATGTAGTTCTTTATCCCGTAGTTCTTGCAAAACGCAAATGCAAGGCCGTTCAACCTCACAATATAATCCTGTGGAGGAGTCTCCTGCTTTTCATATAAATTCTCATATTTCTCCACAAGTGCTGGAAAGTTTTTCTTCAGGAGTTCAAAAAATCTTATGCGTTGATTACTTCTCAGAGTCATTGCCGCACCGATTAGAATATACTCTGCAGACCCAGATGCTCTTTTGATCACTTCTTCAATATTTTCAGGACCATCCAAAAGATATGGTACAACGGGTGTAAAGTCAACACCTGCCTGTATTCCTTCTTCATTCAATTTCTCAACCGTTTCTAACCTTCTTTTCGGAGAAGGAGCAAACGGTTCCAGATAAGGTAACAACTCATTATCAAAAGTTATAATTGTTAAGGAAACCGTGCACCACGTCTGTCTCGCTATTTCTCGCAGTAAATCAATGTCTCTTAAAACTAAATCGCTCTTCGTGATAATGTGAACAGGAAACCCATGCTCCGCTAAAATCTCCAATATCTTTCTTGTTAATTCATATTTTTTCTCAGCGGGCTGATAAGGGTCGGTAACGCCAGACATAGCAACAACATCCGGCTTCAGCTTTTCGACCTCTTTTTCTAAGACTTCGGGAGCGTTCTTCTTTATATAAATTATCCTCGAGAAATCCTTGTATGACTCATGGACAAGATATTTCTCGGTTATGGCATCGCAATAGTTACATGCAAACTGGCAGCCCCTGTAAGGATTAAGATTGTAGCGATTCCAGAACCAATTGTCCCTGAACTTCTGTTTTTGTAGAATGCTCTTCGCTTTGATCTCAACGAATTCTACCATACTTTACCAATATCTCTTTCCTTCAAGAAATTTATCAATTTTTTGTTTTTCTCCATATCTCCATATTATCTGCTACAATAGCTAAGATTTCTGTCTGCTTTTCTTCTGGCAACTTCGTTATCCCATCCTTTATTATCCATCTCGCATCCTTATCTGGATTTGCTTTTGCCCATCGTGTTAAAAATTCTGCACCACCATCCGGATTCTTCTTCGTTATTTCTCGCAAAACCCATGACACCGCTTTCTTTATGTCCTTTTCATTATCTGTTCATTTATCTTCATTTATTCCTTAATCTCACTGATAACTATCTTCCCTTCATCAAATGATGCAAACAGCCGATTTCCAATCTTTTTAGCGATTTCTTCTGGAATGTTATACCCCTGCCCGCTATTGTGCCGATGTGGATGAGCGAATTTTTATCTAAGAGTCAAGCTTCGGTATTATAACCTTAAAATCCTGTAAAGGCACAATTCTTACTATATCCTTCAGCTTATTGTAAGGGTCCTGCACAACGATAAGTTTAGGTTCACTAAGCGCATAATTTACAACATAGAGATAATAATTATCTTTATTCTCAGAAGCGACTCGCCACTCATTCGATGACATTTCAATTTCGCCTTCTGTCTTAAATGATTTCACCTCGATAAGCCTTTTCACCTCTCGTGAAGTGCTGAGTATGTCGTAACCCAGGAATCTTGCAGATACATCCTCAGGATGTCTTCTATTATTCCGCTCATATCTCATAACGAACTCCATACCAGCAAGTTCCACTGCTCTCCTAAGTTCCGCGTCTCCTTTTTCTCCGCCCTCCAAATCTTTAGGTTTTAAAACAATGCCACAGCCTATTGGACCGCACAACTTCCAGAAGATGCTTCTCGCCCTCTCTAAATTGTTTGATAATCGCAGATACTCTTTTCTAAGATCTTTTATCTTATCGGTCAATGAAGGAACCAGGTAATTCTGCCCTTTTGCCTTTGCGTCCTTTATCTTCCCGTTTTCTAGCATTATTCTCCAATCAAATTCGGCTGTTATCAATTTTCTTTCCAGTTCAACATCTCTTTGATGTTTCCCGTTGACATAGCCTTCGATGTCTTTAACCGCTATTGCAATCTCATCTTCGGTTGGAACGCCAGATAGCGATGCACCAATATTCCTGTAATGGCTCTGGTCAGCGTTTAAAGATGCAAAATCCCATATCCTCTTTGCATCAAGGACGTTAATCCCGTCTTCTGTTTTATATATGAGTACAGGTTCTGCATAGATTTCATTTCCCATGCCGTCAAAAAACCTCAAGATATAAGGGAATATTACACCTTCCTCTTCTCCTTCTAAAAGGGCTACCGGCTCAAAACCTATTGCTGTGCGTAAAGCCGATTCTAACGCTGGATTTCCCAATGCAATAAACGACCCTTTCTTCTTTGCTTTCCTATCGAATGTTCCTATAAGTTCATAAAACTTATCCTCATACCTGGCAGAGTTCCTGCACAGCTAATAGCCTCAAGTCGTGTCGCCGGCTTCATGTAGATGGCGTATGTTCCGTCACCCTTTGGCGCATAGTCTCCGTATTCCCCAAGTGACAAATAACTCAAGAGAAAGCGCTCAATATCAAATTCCCCCACTCTCTCGGTCATATCCCGTGATAAACTCGAAATCCCAGACAAATCAAACCTCTCACGGACAAGGAAATCCTCTATTTCTTTCAAAAGTTTCAATTTTCTATCCAGTAACTCCTCTACCTTCTCTATAGCCTTAGTATCACTCATAACTCTCGATATTTTGAATAATTCCATTATTTCACTCTCAGAAATCAACGCACCTATAACATCAACCGCTCTATCCCCAAATATCGTCCTTATCTCCTCTATCTTCTCCAATAACTTGTCCAGAACCTTGTTATCAATGGGAAAAGCCGTCTTGTAATTGTAAACATACACCATTTTATCTTGGCCATACCGGTAAACCCTCCCGATTCGCTGCTCCAATCTATTTGGATTCCATGGCAGTTCGTAATTTATCACAATATTCGCAAATTGGAGGTTTAGACCTTCTCCCGCAGCTTCGGTGCC
>JAODGF010000184.1 GCA_025464645.1 Methanosarcinales archaeon | reverse complement strand
ATTATTTTTCGTTGAAGAAAGCCAGGGAGGAACCAAAACAGGGAACTCCTCACTATCAGCATCAAAGATGTCCCCGAGCTCAGGTTTACCAATTCTTGGTATCAGCATCTCCTTTATGCTGGTTATTATAGTAATACTACACTTTTGCTTTCGTCCCAAACGACTACTCTTTAGCCGTTTCTACCGTTAGTTCCGCTGCGTGGCTTAGGGACGTTCGGGGAAGGCGATAAAAAAGGAGAGGGTAGGGCTGTTTACTTCAGCCCGTGTATCTCTGATATTTCCCCGACATGGCAAACTGTGCAGCTTTTGCCCCTGTTCAGGTGTATCTCCACGAGACGTCCTTCGCTTGGCTCGAGTGGGTTAGGTGTTCCGTGGCACTGCTCACAGGTTGTGCCTCCCGGTCCTTTTTGAGGAATCGTGGGTATCTTGCCGTGACATGCCACACATCCAACTTCAGGCGGATGGACAGTATGCACGGTAGCATTTGCTACACCATGACAGCCCCAGTAGTTAAAGCAACCCGGTTTTCCATTCACCAGCAAACCACCTTTCACATGAGCCTCCAAATTGGCGGTATGCTCTTTTTGGTGGCACATGTCGCAACTTACCACTGCTGCTACCGCAGGTGTTGGCGCAGGCGTGATTGCAGGTGCTGGCGTTACTTTAGGCGTGGGCGTTATCTTCGGTGTCGGCGTCACTTCAGGCGCTGGTTTCTCCACACAGCCTGCTATTATCCCTATTACCACTACCGCAGCTATAACTGCGACAACTAATTTTTTATCCATTTTTCCATCGTATTTGTATAGTTGCGTTTCCCTTTAAAAGGTTTTCGTTTTTTTACTTTGCAACACTATCGGTGCTTAATTTTAATGTATTTACCAAAGTCGAGTTTGAAAGGCAACGTCCCTTTTGTCTCATATACCGCCCATGAGAAGTATAAAAAGGCGTAAAAAGCGAGGATTGCATAAAAAAGGGCGATTACATTGTTTATCCCAAGGAAGGCATCGAGAACCATAAAACCGACAGGAACAAGAAGGATAGGAACAAAGACCATCACCCATGCGGCATTGTTATTAAAGAGTTTGAATTCAGATGATATGAGCAACCACCAGAGGATATAAAAGAGGAGAGTAGCGAAATGAACGGCTCCGAGTGATGTGGAAATCATGAACAGAAAGCCAGACATCGTGATTATGGTTAAGAAGATAGTTTTTATGACAAACCGCATAGAAGTTCCAGGAGCGACCGCTCTTTCTACTTCTGAACTCGGGCTTTCTCCAGCTTTCACCTGCTCGTCTATAACTGTTTGAATCTTGTGATCAATTCTATTCAGACGACTTTCTAATTCCTCCATTTCCACATGCGTCTCTGCTACTTTTCTCAGCACCGGCTCTAATCGCGAATATATCCCCTCGTCAAACGCGGAACTCACCAAACCTTCATAATATACCGATTTCTTATATATGCGAATGGAGAAATAACCAAGAGAGACGCCGATAGCGAGGAATATTAAATCTATTACGATGCCGTACCAATCAAGCTTCAAAATTATGTCTATCAACAGAGAAAAAAAGGAATAGCTAATTAGAATTATGGCTATGATCAAAGCAATAGCCAAGCCTATTTTTTCCGATACCGGCATAGCAATCCTGGTCTGCGGTGTGTTTGTCATTTCTGGTACATTTATTATTTGACTTGATTTGATATAGATAATAACATTGAGCCATTGCTTGCATTTGTGTAGCCGGTTAAATTAGTAGCAGAAGTTTCATTCCCCTCAGCCAAATTCGGATGCCTACTTGAGACTGAACTCGATAACGCAGTGCTTATATCTTCCGGATGACACTTGCTACAATCAATTTCATTCACTTTCACCCAGGTATGCTGTCCGCCGAACAATGAGATGGTGTACGGCATGGCGACCATAATTGCAGACGCAAGAGCAATAAACAAAAGCATCTTCTTTAAGGTTGCATCTTTCATCTCTTTCTCACCTCACTAAAAGTCAATATCACATAACCCATGATTGCTATTATGCATACCACATACCCATACACGCGTAGTGTCAAAAAGATATTCTTTACGAAGGTATATTCCGAGCCATATTTAGGGTTGTAGCGCATTTCTCTTGCATCAAGGATGAAATAATTGCCAACATCTTTTATCACGAGCGGTTTTTCTTCCAACTGCACTGCTTTAGCCATGATCTCTTCTTCATGCACTATCCAGGGGTCTGCCCTTCCTACCGCATCCCCTCTTGTCCGGACTCCCTCATCTGTGAGGGCGATTACCCGGTGCGTAATGGGGAGCATATAATTCGGTTGTTCAAACATGATTATGTCGCCTTCCTTTGGCGCCACAGATACTTTTTGCATGAGTACGAGGTCCCCTTTTTTGAACGTGGGTTGCATGCTATCCGAGACAATAGCGGTGAGGAACACGAGTTTAAAAAGAAGGACGAGAATAACCAGGAGGAAAAATGAAAAGGGGAGGACAGAATGCAGAAAAGGCTTCCTACCAACATTAGAAATAGCTTTATATTCGTTCATCTTTTCTGCCACCCGTTTATTCCGCGAATGCCCGCTATATCCCTCTTTAAAATGATTATACAATCGCAGTACCGATTCAGAACCCTTCACCGCAGTCAAATAGAGGATGTAAAATATCGCTGCCAGGAATGCGCTAACCGTGATAGTTGTTATTATCGCTTCTATAAAAGGTTGCATTGTTTCTTCTTGAACCTCCTATTCCTATGGTCTGTCGGAGTCTGTAACCTCCGATTCTTCCCCGGTACCGAAAGTCGTTGTCTCGTAAAAGTCTCTTGCCTCGAACTGCTCCATTGTCCACCTGCCTAACTCCTCTGCTTTAGCTTGGGTGTACATCGTGGACGCAAGAGTCCAGTCTATCTCCATCGCAATGTCGGTGTGACAGGCAATGCATGCCTCATTTGAATCTTCCATCCAATCATTGCCTATCGCAGCCTGGACATACGTGTTGTGTACCTCCTCTATTCCAGCGGTGCTATCTCCACCGGTATAGTTAAATGGAGACCTAACCGTGGACTGTGAGCTATGCGGCACAGATTGAGGTCCCCCAAACCACCCTTCCCAATCATGCGAATCCGATGACGAACCGGAAGACGAAACCTTAAATCCACCGGCAAACGGTCCCTGCGTAACTTTTGCGTTGTACTCATGGCATTCCATACACGCGATCGTGGAAGCGGCATGTGCTTGTTTTCCGGGGTTCACAGTACCGCCTCCTGCTGCATAGCGTATTATTTTATTTGCTCTATGACACGTGTAACAATCAAAGTCACTGTGGGCTGCTGTTTTCTCCGAAAGCTCATCATGTACATCAGCATGACACTTTTCACACGGCACCCCTTTACAACCATCAAGCTCATACCAGGTATGCTGTCCACCGAGCAGGGACATCGTACTCGGGAGAGCGAAGATGCCGATTGCAACCACAGCTATTGCCATCAGAGCTATTTTGTTTCCGTTCATTTCTCCTTACCCTTTCACCTCCTTATATATTTGTTTTTGGATTCCGCTTTACCTTTAATCACTGTCAGTCCAGTCTATCTCCATCTCAATGTCCGTATGGCAAGCAATGCAAGCCTCGTTTGAAGATTCCATCAGATTATAGTTTGCTGCTGCCTGTACGTAAGCGCGGTGTTCATTATGTACTTCGTTGTTCGCGAACTGATGGCATTCCAGACATGCGACCGTAGAAGCCGCATGTGCTTGTTTACCAATTTTTACAGTACTGCCACCTTCTGCATATTGTATCTGTTTTACTCTATGACAGGCATAACAAGCTGTATTTGGGTCGTAACTTTTCTCTAATGTCCAGTGGGGAGCATGCCTTATTGCCATTATTGTATATTCTTCATATACATCGGCATGACACTTTATACACGGCATATACTTACCACTCCTTGCATCAAGGTCATACCAGGTATGCAGTCCACCGAAGACTGATACCGTGCACGGGAGAGCGAAGATGCCGATTGCAACTACTGCTATCGCCATCAGAACTATTTTGTTCCCACTCATTTCTTCTTGCTTTTTTACCTTATATTATATGGTATTTCATGGTATAAAAAGTTTGTGCTTTCTCTCAGTTCGTTCATTAGAATTTTTTTCTGTCTTCTATCACTCACGCCACCATCTTCAAAAGAATAGGGATAAGAATAGCCATCATGCTCGCCCACGTCCCCAGAATCAGACTCACAGTCCACTTGAAGTTGCTGCCCATCCTTCTATTCATGTCAATCCTCAACTCTTCTATCCGTGCATTTGTATCATCTATCCTTTTATGCACATCCCCTATTTCCCTGTGCAGCCTTAGTATTCCAAGAACGAGACAGTCGTCAGTTGTTATTTTCCGCTCCTCCACTATCCGTTCCAGCCTCAGTCTTCTATCTTCTTCCAGTAATTGAAACACTATCTCTTCTTCTGACATCTTCACGCCTTAATTTTACCTATTTCTGCTTCAACCGCGCTCAGTCGCTCCTTCATTGCGTATATTTCATCTTTAAGTTCCAATTTATCTTTTATCGCTCGAATATCAGTACCCATCTCCTTCTGTCCCATTTTAAGCGAAATTAGCTCGGTGTCCATCGAATCCAATCGCCCTTCTACTGCGTCCAGTCTATTCTCTATCACCCCTACTTTTCCCTTTATCTCTCTTTGACCCGCTTCTAAAGAATTTAATCGCCCTTCTATCGCTCCTACTTTACCTTTTATCTCCGATATATCCTTCGTATGCTCCACTATCTTCTCAGTAATTGTGATTATCTTCTTTATTCCATCGTAAACTTCCTTCAAACCCTTATCCATTTTTCAACACATAATGAATTTTATCCCTCAGCACTATTTATTATTTTCCCTTTTAATTAACCTTGTTTTGAATTTCGAAATTAGGATTTGGGATTTGTTTGTGGTTTGGTGCTTGAGATTTGGGATTTTTCAAAATCAGGTATTGCATTTTATTCCCGAAATCGGATGACTATAAAAAATAAAGAGGATGGGGTTTATGGGTTAGTCCAGTTGTTCGCCGTATTCACCTGCGTCACGTCCTCACCGCCGGCTGTAAAGTCCGGGATAGTCCACGTACCCGTTTCGTTCTCAGTTGCATGGAACTCCAGATTCTCGTTCTTNNCCGATTCTCGTGTGACACGCGATGCAGGCTTCATTCGCTCCTTCCATGAGCGATTCGTTCATCGCATCGAGCACGAACTTCTTATGCGCTGCCTTCTCGCCTGTGTCTGTGTCGGTGGTATTATGACCCGGATTCATAGGGTCTTCAATTCCGAAACCGCCTGCTGATATGAAATCTGTAATAAATCCACCGCTATGACATCTACTACAATCCCCATACTCAGGGGATGACCAGTGATTCCATTTAGTCCCATCATGCCAAATCCCATGACAATCCATACACGCGACCGTAGAAGCCGCATGTGCTTCTTTTCCTGCTGTTGAACCGGTACCGTAACCGCTTCCATAGAGATAATTAGTAAATGGAGTCCGGTGGCACATCGCACAAGTCAAGCCGCGATGAACACCGTTATCGTCACTTCCCATCTCTTCCGCTATCTCCGCATGGCACTTCTCGCAAGGCACGTCATTCGGTCCCGCGGAAAGATCATACCAGCTATGCTGCGCACTGAATAGGGAGACCGAGAACGGCAGTGTGAATATGCCGATTGAAACTATTGCGATTGACATAAGAACCATTTTGCTTCTGTTTCCATTCATCGCCTTTACCTTTTGCATATTCGCAACATGTGGGAGTAATATATGTAAATAACATAAAAAGCTTTTCGGTTTATGTCGCACTGCTGATTTATCACATCATGCCAATCCTCAACTCTTCTATTCGTGCATTCGTATCATCTATCCTGTATGCATTTTCACGCTTTTACTTTACCTATCTCGGCTTCAACCGCACTCAACCGCTCCTTTATCGCGTATATCTCATCTTTTACTTCCAATGTGTCTTTTATCGCGCGAATATCAACTTTTATCACTTCTTGACCAGTTTCTAAAGAACCCAATCGTTCGTCCATCGAATCCAATCGCCCTTCTACTGCATCCAGTCTATTCTCTACCGCTCCTACTTTGCCCTTTATCTCCGCTATATCACTCTTTATCCCCACTATATCCCCTGTATTCTCCGCGATTTTCTCCTTTATCTCCGCTATATCACTCTTTATCCCCACTATATCCCCTGTATTCTCCGCGATTTTCTCCTTTATCCCCGCTATATCTGTCGTATGCCCTTCTATCTTCTCGGTAATCGTGATTATCTTCTTTATCCCATCGTAAACTTCCTTCAAACCCTTATCCATTTTTCAACACATAATGAATTTTATCCCTCAGCACTATATATTTATATTTTTCGCGGTTTAGCCGCTAATGAGCTAAACCTCTAAACTCGCTAATTTATTTAAAGTTCCTCCTTCGAGTCATGTACAAAATAAAAAAGAGAAAGGGGTTTATGGGTTAGTCCAGTTGTTCGCCGTATTCACCTGCGTCACGTTCTCGCCTCCCGCTGCAAAGCTCGGGATAGTCCAGTTACCCGCTCCGTTCTCAGTTGCATTGAACTCCAGATACTCGTTCTTCCTCCACGTGATGTTCACTCCGATCCTCGTGTGGCATGCGAGACAGGCTTCATTCGCTCCATCCATCAGTGTTTCGTTCATTGCATCGAGCACGAACTTGCGGTGCGCTGCCTTTTCGCCGGTATCTGTCGAATTGGTTGTCAGGTTAAAGCCTCCTGCTGGTGGGACATAATATACATGTCCAGTAGCAGCATTTCCATGACATCTTATGCAATCCTCCCTGTTTGTATATCTGCCCCCATGAACTCCGGAATGGCATGTATAGCAATTAAACCCTACTGCATTTGTATGCATTATGCCGGATTTATCTCCACTATGGCAATACATGCAGGCGATAGTAGAAGCTGCATGCGACTCCACACCCGGAACCGCTCCCGAGCCATCTCCAGAAGCGTAAGTAAAGCTCTCAAAAGAAGGGTCCTGATGCTCAATTGGAGGGACTCGATGGCAGCCTCCACACTCTAGTCCAAATCCCGTCTCGCCGGTGTGCGGTCCAATAAACGCACTCATCTCCTCTGCGATGTCCCCATGACACTTCTCGCAGGGGAGATCATTCGAGCTCGGTGAAAGGTCATACCACGTATGCTGCCCGCTGAAGAGCGAGACCGTGCTCGGCAGTGCGAATATACCAACTGCGACTATTGCAACTGCAAGCAGTACTATTCCTTTGCTTTTCATATCCCTATCTTCCTATTTTGCCTCTGGTGCAAGCAATAATAATAACAAAAAATAAAAAAAGAGAAAGGAACGGGGTTTACTGGTTAGTCCAGTTGTTCGCCGTATTCACCTGCGTTACGTTCTCGCCTCCCGCTGCAAAGCTTGGGATAGCCCAGTTACCAGCCCCGTTCTCAGTTGCATTGAACTCCAGATTCTCGTTCTTCGTCCACGTGATGTTCAC
>JAODGF010000183.1 GCA_025464645.1 Methanosarcinales archaeon | reverse complement strand
TCTTATCACACCTATATTTGATTAGATACCCAAATATTCTTATTGACTCGTATGCGCCGTCAAACGCTAAAAAGGCAAATAAATAGAACCATTCAAGAAATTGAAGACCACAGACAGTTAGTACCCCTATCTTCATTGTGAACCGATGTTCAAAGAAGAAGTATATCAGTTTATTAGTTTTATTTTCATCTACATAATCATTCCCTTTTTCATCTATTATACCTGAAATTGTAATAATAAATAAAGGTATCCATAAAAAATTCGGAGTGCCGTACAAACAAAAAGAGGGGAGGGAAAGAAGTAGTAAAAACGCAATTGAACTCAGCTTGAATATACAATTATCCACTTTCCCGCCTATTAAAACAGAAAGGAGGATTGAAAAAAGAATAGTTTGCGATGCTATGTCTTTTATTGCCAATATCCCCGCAACTATTACTAAGATAGGTGCTGTTAATATCGCTTTCTTCTTACTAAATAGATCTTCATCGAAGGCGTCATCGATGTATTTCAGCCCACCCCCTATCATCGCAAAAGCAAGAATAATTAAGATTCGCGATGCAGAATTGTAATCTGGTAGGCTCATTCATGTACAACTTTTATCATTTATTTACCTCACCCATGTGCGTGCAAGAACTTTATCTTCACAAAACAACCGCTTCTGATAGCTGACGGTAGTGCGCATGCAATTCTCTTCCCCACGAGAGCGCTTTTTTATCATCACTTATCAGGGCTCTACTATAATCGTATGCCCCATTGTCATCGGACAACCCAAGATAAAAAACACTGTCGGTAAGACTTAGCGCTATTCTCAAATCTTCGTCTATCGCAAATAGAGCAAAATTAGGCTCGTGTAAAAATTGTTTAAACGCTTCTTCTGTTTCAACCACTCCAACTATATTGTCCAATACTTCATTCGTTACGATGAGTTCTACATCAATCCTCTTTCTTTTCACTAATTCTTCGATTACTTTCAGATATTCCAGATGAAAAAAAGGATAAATGCCTCTCACTTCATTAGCGGCTTCAAGTATTTGAAGGAAGGTTGTATGGGATTTGAAAAACTCAGTCGGCGTATCAGCTATTAGTATAGAATTGCTCAACGCTCCAATCTTCGCAAGCAAATGCGGTGGAATTCCGCTGAGGTCATGCTCAAGCCAGAAATCCTCGTGCTTCTTCAACACCTCTATCGCATCGACAAAATCAGTTAATTTCAATGCTATAACCTCTCCGATTTTTGTCAGCACATAATCCCGATCATTATCCTGGAAGACGAGATTTTCCCTTCCAAGTTCTCTTAATGCGTGTATAGCGGTGGTAGAGCTTACGCCCAGCGCATCTCGCAATTCGCTCAGCGCTTTTTTCCCTTCCCTCAAAGAAATAAGGATTCCCCTTCGCAGGTCAGAGCATGCAGCAAGGCGGAGGGTATTTTCAATGTCACTGCGTTTATTTTTTCTCTTTATCCCTATCCCTTTCCCCACTTTTAGCTCTTCGCTACCCATTATTATTTCCCCTTCCCTCTCGGCTATTAATCCTCCCCACGCTGTCATTGTTTATCATAGTTACTTTACTCAAAAGCGGGTTATATAATTAATGAAATGCAATATTGCTCAATTCGAGCAACATTGCTAAAAAAATAGAAAAGCTTTTATACCCCTTCCAATATATGACTTCTGCATATGGTTAGCGCAAGTAAAAAGAGGGATCAAGGTGAGGAAAAATGGTGAGCAGAATAGAGCCGAGAAGCAGATGGGAAATCCTTTTGGACCTCTTGAAGGTGGTCGCCGAGAAGGAGGGGCGAGCGAAAAAGACACGAATTATGCAAAATGCATATTTGGACTGGAGAAACTTTCAAAGACATTTTAGCTTCCTCCAGGAGCATGGTTTTGTAGGAAATAACAGCGACCCGGGAGATGGAACGAGATATCATCTTACGGAGAGGGGAAAGGATTTGCTGCAAAGATTAAAAGAAGTGGAACAGATGCTGCAATAAATTTTTTATTCTTCGAGGGGAAGTTGCAAAAAAGTTAAGCCTAAGGGTTTTATCTTTGCCCTCTCCCTCTCTTCATCAAAGCTAATGAATTCTTCTTCTTCTAAGAAGCGGATGATCTTTTTTAGTTTATCTTCAGGCAAAGAAGAAAGGGCTGCGATTTCATCTAATGAATGCCATTGCGAGTCGTGCAGTGATTCCAATACTATATCGAGATGCTTCATGGTGACACTTATTTATTCTTGCAACATTTTTATATATAAGCTTTTCTATGTTTTAGAGCTAACCTCCTAAACATATATCAGTGCTATGTTACCTTGATATGTGCCCATTCTACTTATACTCTTTTATTAAACCACGAATAAAATACAAAGAGTGAAAGTTAAAAGAGAAGAAAAAAAATGGGGAATGGAACAAAACAAAGAAGCAGATGTGACATTATTGTGGATATATTGACGGTGATATCAGAGGAGGAGAGAGCGAAAAAGACACGTATCATGCAACGGTCTAATTTGGATTGGAGAAGTTTTAAAAGATATTTTGACTTCCTCGTGGGGCGTGGCTTTATCGGCAATGGCGGCGA
>JAODGF010000182.1 GCA_025464645.1 Methanosarcinales archaeon | reverse complement strand
TCACACCAGACAACTCACACCTCATACCTTCACGCCGTCTCAGCGCTCTTCGCGATCTCTGCGGTGAACAAACACAAAATTAATATATGTAGAAACTGAAATTGTAAGAAGGAGAAGAATGGAAATGGAAAAAATATCTGCGCAGAAATTGACTGATAAAATGGTTATGGATTCAGAAGGTACCGAGATGGGGGTATTGCATAACGTAGTAGTAGATGCAGGGACAGGTACGTTGACAGAACTTGTAGTCAAACCTGCTACCGAGCTTGACACACGCAGGTTCAGAAAGGAGGGTAACTATATCCTTATGCCGTTCGACGCGGTGAAAGCAGTAGGGGACGTTATAGTAGTGGATAGTGAGAAGATACGGGCGTGACGGGATTTGAACCCGTGATTTGCAGCTTTCTCCCGTTTTGATCAAACTTTTTCTAAAATAACGGGGCTCCGCCCCGGTGACCCCGCGAGCCCTGTAAGGGCTTATTGTTAGGAGGCTGCCGCCATGTCCTAACTAGGCCACACGCCCTACACTTTTACTACGGATTTAATAAAGAAAAACTTTTTGATTTTCATTCTATTTATTGCAATACGATGACGGTGCAAAAGGCAGTGGAAAAAGCAGTAGAGATAACAAAAAAACATGAATATGCAAGGGTGGTTTCGCATTATGACGCAGATGGGATAACTTCTGCCGGGATCATCTGCAATGCCTTGATTCGAAGAGGAATACAGTTCCACACGACGATTGTAAGTAATTTGGAGCAGTCTTTTATACAGGGGCTAAATGATGAGCTTATTATATTTTGCGATATGGGAACCGCGCAATTGGATTTGCTCTTGAAGCATCTCAAAGAGAAGGATGTCATAATCATTGATCACCATACGCCACCTTTAATTCCCTCAACCGCAAGCAACGAGCTTATTTCTTCGCTACCATCCTCTTTTGTGCACATTAACCCTTGTCTCTCAACGAGCAAGAACGAGGAGGAAATGGTTAGTGAGGTTTGTGCCGCAGGTCTCTCTTATCTCGTGGCAAGGTGCTTGTCAGATGATGAAAAGGGTAACATAGACCTCGCCGGACTTGCAGTAGCAGGGGCATTGGGAGATAAAATAGGGATGGACAGAGGGATAAACAAAATGATCCTGGATGAAGCGATAAAAGCTCGTGTCATTTCGGCTAAAAAGGGCTTGAAACTCGGAGATGGAAAAATTCGCGATTTGATTCTTTTCTCCACCGACCCGTACATCCCGCTCATGGGTAAAGTTGAGTGGGTGGATGCGTTTTTGAAAAAAGTGGATATCGAAGGCGATACGAGATTAAGCAATTTAGAAGAAGAAGAGGAAAAGCGATTGACTGCTGCTTTGCTATCGTTATCAGGCGAGTCTAAAGCAGGAGCAGGCATCCGCGAGGACGATTTGGTTGGAACCACGTATATTTTAAATTCTGAGGTGGTAAAGAACAGTATAGATTTTATGAGAATGGTGGATGCCTGTGGTCGGTTTGGAAAAGCAGGCATTGGAATAGGGCTGTGTCTGCGCGAGAAGAAAATGATTGAAGAAGCAACTTCGTTATACATGAAGTTTCAAAGTAAACTTGTTTCTGAGTTGAATAGAATCGAGAGCGCCGGGGGCAATGAGATAAAAGAGCTGCCCCACATCTTCTATTTTTACGTGCATGAAAGTGGTATAACCGGCGTTTTAGCTGGCATACTCGCAGAATATTTATACACAGGAAAGCCGGTAATCGTGTTAAATAAGAAAGCTGGATTGGGAGCAGAAACGAAAATATCCGCAAGATGTAATAAAAAGCTTCTATCAGCGCGCGATGGAATAAACCTTGCAAAGGCAATGGAGAGAGCATCGAAAGAAGTAGAGGGTTTTGGTGGTGGGCATCCTGTTGCAGCGGGAGCGTCTATTCCCGTGGGATCTGAGGATAAATTCATTGCCACCCTCGACCGGATAATAGGGGAACAAAGAAATCGATTGAGATAGAATAAATACCTACTTCCAAATTCGCCACGGACGTTCAGAGGTTTCGTTAAAATACAAAAATAATACTATTAGTATAAAACAAAAAAATGTATGAGTAGTAACTGATACAAAAAGGATAAAATCGCTGTTTGTCATTGTTCCAAGCATGTAGCCACGAAACATCCCTATGAGCATAAAGGCAGGTATGAAAATTGCTAATGGGATAGCCTTGATTATTATTTTTGCTTTTAGATTTAGATTATTATTCCCTGTTGCATACATAGTTTTATAATGGATTTTCTCGTTCATTTCATCACTTTACTACTACTAATTTTATAGCAAATCTATTTAAAGTTATCACATAAAAAGTGTTTATTCAAGCGGAATGCTGGGAATGGGGGAAAGATGAGAGGAAAGAGGGATATTATAAGCTTAATCAATGTATTACAATCTAAGAGTGACTTAGAGGCTCGGGTAACAGCAGAAAGGGCTCTTGGGGAGATGGGAGCTAAAATAGCGGTAGTGCCACTCATTCAGGCTCTTAAGGATAAAGACCGGCGTGTTCGATATGAA
>JAODGF010000051.1:6446-9225 GCA_025464645.1 Methanosarcinales archaeon | reverse complement strand
ATCCTCTGCGTTCTCCGTGAACTCTGCGGTTAATCTGACAATGTCGAGGTAGGAAAGAGGTATAATAAAGTCCACAAGATATTAGTAATTACGCGATGCGGAAGGGAGCAGGTAAAATGGAACCCATAAATATCAGAATACCAAAAGTAAAGATACAGAAGATTGACGAAATTGCTGCCAGGAACGGCATCACGCGCTCCGAGGTAATACGACACGCACTGACAATTTATTTTCAACTCTTAGAGAACCTCGGTGGATTCATAGATCTCAGGACTCTGAAAATATCACCCAATGAGATTTCTACTTCTAAATACGGTGATCTCGTTATTATGAAACTCAAGAATGGGCAGGCATTCGTGCTTGCTAATACCTCCTCCGGCGGCATAGGACCGAAGAAAGAAGATGTGGTTAAACTTGATGGTATACTCCTTGGTCGGTTAATGGCTCGAACAGTGCTTATAAAGGTTCTGTCTTCGGGAGCGCAGCCGATGGTTTTGGTTGTCAACCTGAGTGTGGAATTCTTTCCCACGGGGTCACAGATATTCCAGGGGATAAGAGAGGAAGCATATAAAATTAAAGCATTGGAGATATTAGAAGGGCATACAGAGGAGAACATCAAAACCAACCAAACGGGCATAGGTATTACCGCATTGGGCACATGCATGGAAAAAGAGTTGAAAATAGGAAAGTCGTTGAAAAATGATTTGATTGTCGCCTTAGGCGAGCCTAAGGTGGGATATGAAGTGCTAAAAGCCAGTGCCAGAAGTATCGTAATGGTGGAGGATGTGCAGAAACTTTCAAAGATGGGTGTTGTCCATGAAATCATCCCCGTTGGTCACGCGGGGATAAAGGGAAGTTTAGAGATGATGCAGAGTATATCAGGTTATAGATACAAAATAGAGCCGGAAATGGATGTGGATATAGAAAAATCGGCGGGACCTTCAACTGTTGTGCTTGCTACCGTAGAAGAGGAGAATATGGAAATGCTGAAGAAAGCGGTTAAAAAGCACGTTCAAGTCATAGGGAGGATTTTGTGAGGTTATATATTGCCATCAGGGTTATGGGAATCCAAAAAACGAAACCAATGTTATTCAAAAAAACAAAGGTTATTTATTTATTTTTGTACTAAAGAATTTGATGGAATAATGAAAAGAGAAAAGTAAACGAATATGCCAGTAATTAGATTACCGTTCGAAGATTTGGAACACCTTACCGGTGTGCGCATCGAAAAGATAAAGGAAAGGCTGCCACTGATGTGTGCAGATGTAGAAAGAATGGAAGCAGACTATATGGATGTGGAGTTTTTTCCAAACCGACCGGATTTATTCAGTGTGGAGGGTGTCTCTCGTGCTCTGAAACAATTTCTGGACATCAAACCGGGATTTGTTAGTTACGAAGTGGGGAAATCGGGCATCGAGATGGTTGTGGACGCTTCGGTTCTGGAAGTACGACCTTATATTGTTTGTGGTGTGGTAAAGAACTTGCAGTTTGATTCGAGTGCGATAGAATCACTGATGCTTTTACAGGAACATTTGCATCGCGGGATAGGTCGAAACCGTGAGAAAGTTTCGATAGGCGTGCATGATTTAGCGAGGGTGAAACCACCATTCAAATATCTTGCAGTTGACCCCGGGTTCTCTTTTGTCCCGCTTGACTACGATGAAGAAATGACGATGGACGAGATTTTAGAACGGCATCCAAAAGGGGTTGCATTTCGCTATATTCTCGAAGGTAAGCAAAAATACCCGCTGATTTTGGATTCAGCCCGAAATGTTCTCTCTTTTCCGCCCATTATCAATGCAGAGCTGACGCGCGTGACTGAATCCACAACCGACATATTTATAGATGTTACTGGCTTGAATGAGAATGTTTCGATTGCTCTTAATATTATAGCCAGTGCGCTTGCAGAGCGTGGGGGGCAGATTCAGTCGGTGATGCTTCGCTCTCCGGGTCCAGAAGGTGTAGGAGCAGAGGAGAAAGAAACGCCTTGCTTTGAGCCTGCGAAGCTGGAAATATCTGTAATGGACGTCAATTCTCTCGTAGGCATTGACTTGAGTGTGGATGAATGCAGGAGATGTTGTGAGCGAATGGGGCTTGGAGCGGAAGTATCGAGTGAAGAGAGGTTGGTAGTGAAGATACCGGCTTATCGGTATGATATACTCCATCCTTGGGACATAATTGAAGACATCGCTATTGGTTATGGATATGACCGGATAGAGCCTGAGATTCCAGGGACGATGGTTATAGGCGAAACACATCCAGTAGAGGATAAAAAGGAAACGGTGAGGGGAATAATGACGGGTCTGGGATATTTTGAGGTCCTTACTTTCACACTGACCTCAGAGAGGAAACAATTTGAGTGGATGGGACGAAACCCTTTCAGCGGTTTAGAGGGTCGGCGGTTTAGCTCGTTAGCTAATGTTGTGAAAGTGGCATCACCGATAAGCTCGGAGCATACAATGCTCAGGTGTTCTATTTTGCCGAATTTACTGGAAATTCTTTCGCTTAACAAGCATCGAGACTTACCACAGCGGATTTTTGAGGTGGGTCCGGTAGTGCTGGACTTTAAAGAGGAATACAGGCTTGCTGCGGTTTCAACACATGCATCGGCGAACTTTGCGGAGGTTAAGTCAGTGGTAGATGCAGTGCTGAAGGAGCTGGGGCTGGAAGACGCAGTAGCCCTGTTGGAGTCGGAGGATGGTGCATTTTTAGAGGGTAGAAGAGCGAGTATAATAATAAATAACAAGCATATAGGCGTTTTTGGTGAACTACATCCTGA
>JAODGF010000051.1:0-6409 GCA_025464645.1 Methanosarcinales archaeon | reverse complement strand
GAGATAAAAGCGAGTTCTACTACATTAAAACAGAAAGCGCCTTATCACGTGTACGTGCAGAAGTTGCAGGGCGATATCGGGCTGGTGAGATTCAAGTCGAGACATGCACAGGGACGAGAAAAGAAAACCGTTTGGGCGTTAAGAAAATGGTTTGAAGAGGGTAAGTTCAAAGAACTCTTACCTGACAGGGTGCGGTTAACGATTTTATCTATAAAGAATGACCGCGTTGCAATTGCAGCGAATGAGTACTGGGAGCTGAAGAGGATTTATCCACTGAAAACAGGATTAAATAGGTGGGATGTGATAGAAGCAAGTGTAGAAGACTTCTTTCCTGAAGCGGACAAAAGACCGGATAGCATAAGGATACGTGAAGATGGAATCGAACACTTACGAAGGATAGAGGATGACGAAGAGCGGATAAGAATTGCGGAAAAAATTTCTGAAAGTGGCGAGTTCCTGCACACCGACGCCTGGAAAGGGAAGACATTGGGCGTGACAAAGCCGAGATTCAGGTGCTTTTACTTCTACGATCGCAAATGCCAGTTCTTTTGTGACCAAAGCGTTTGTGTGGGGCATGATATGGAAGTGGAAGAACAGGGTGAGAACATAGAAATAAAAGGTGATAGGGTCTATTTCGTTTTGGAAGCGATAGAAAGAGAAGGTAGTGAGTTTATATGGGAAAAGAAGCACGTCGAATGGCATATAAAAGCGGTGATTTCGTTAACTGACCCAAGACAGCGAAGGTTGTCTTTTTAGAAACCATCTTTTTAATTTTAAATGTCATAAAAGATATAAATAAACAAAATTCTTATAAATTAAGGTATATAAAATAAGAATAGGTATGAAAAATGAAGGTAACGGCAGTAATATGGGGAAGTGATATGGCATTGCTCATTAATGCATGTAAGGAGCTCGGAGTGGAGTTGAATGTGTGGTCAGCACATGACGTGGAAGATGAGGAGAAGAGAAAAGCATGTATAAAATCTTTCGAGCAAGCGGACATCATCCTTTTACATCCATCAAATGAGGAACATTGGAATGAGATAATCGAAAGCCAGAATAAAGAAGTGCCAACGATCTCTTTTGGGCATGATTCATCTTTCTGGTGGCTTTCAAACGTTCCACTTAGTGTTGTGGCAAAGGTCAATGCCTACCATGTCTATGGTGGGGCGGAGAACATAAAGAATATGCTAAGATACCTCGGGAAAGAGGTTTTAGGCATGGATTATGAATACGAGAATCCGAAAGAGACAATGTGGCAGGGGATATACCATCCTGATGCCGAAACCACTTTTGAGAACATAGAGGACTATTTCGCATGGTATAAACCTAAACGAAGGCACAAAGTTGGTATCCTCTTCTTTCGTACATATTGGGTGAACAGAGACCTTGGGATAGTGAATGCATTAATTCGTGAATTGGAAAACGATTTTGATGTAATTCCCGCATTCTGCTTTGGAGCGGGAGATAAAGAATTGGGTGCTAAATCGAGCAGTGAAGTTATTAAAGCATTCTTCATGAACAGGATAGATGCACTCATAAACCTTCAATCGGTATTTAATGCAGGAGGTGAGGACAGTTCGGTCAATGCGCTGAAAGAACTCGATGTTCCTGTATTCCACCCGCTGATGGCTTACTACAATACAGAAAAAGAATGGGAAGAGGATAATCATGGAATAAGCAGCCTGGAGGTTGGCTGGAGTGTTGCGATGCCAGAATTAGAGGGCGTGATCGAACCGATAATTATAGGAACATCAAGAAAAGATGGCGATAACGAATTTGAGCAGCATACGCAGATAGACGAAAGGGTAAAAAAGATTGCGAATAGGGTGAAGAAATGGATAGAACTAAAGGAAAAACCTAAATCCGAGAGAAGAGTTGCATTCATCCTTCATAACAATCCTTGTGCAAGCGTTGAGGCAACAATAGGGAGCGGTTCTCATCTTGATACCCTGGAAAGTGTGGCAAGAATATTGAAGAACATGAAGGATGCAGGATATTCAGTCGAACCACCAGAAAGTGGTAAAGAACTCATTGAGAATATCATGGATCATAAGGCGATTTCTGAGTTCAGATGGACAACTGTGGATGAAATCGTGGATAAGGGCGGTGCACTTGCGATGGTAAGCAAGGAGGATTATGAAAAATGGTTTGACAGTCTGAGTAAAAAAGTGAAGAAGCGGACGTGTGAAGCGTGGGGAAATCCACCTGGAGAAGCGAAGAACGGTGTCCCAGCAGCAATGGTTTACGATGGTAAAATCGTGGTGACCGGCGTAAGATATGGAAATGCCGTAGTATGCGCACAGCCGAAGCGTGGCTGCGCAGGTTCAAGATGCGATGGTCAGGTCTGCAAAATTTTACATGACCCTGAAGTGCCTCCCCCTCATCAATATCTCGCAACCTACCACTATTTAGAGAATACTTTCGGTGCTAATGTAATCGTTCATGTAGGAACACATGGCAACCTGGAATTTTTGCCCGGTAAATCTGTTGCGTTATCCGAAAGCTGCTATCCTGACGTTGCAATCGGGAATTTGCCTCATTTGTATATCTACAATTCTGATAATCCACCGGAAGGAGCAATTGCAAAGCGAAGAAGTTATGCCACGCTTATAGACCACATGCAAACCGTGATGACAGAAAGTGGTTTATATGGCGATTTAAAGGAGCTTGAAGACCAGATTGCAGAGTATAACAAAGTTAAAGCATCTGATAAGGCAAGAGCGCATACCATAGAACATATCATTATTGACTTGATAAGGAAAACGAAACTATCAGAGGATATAAAACTTGACAAAAGGTTAGAGGCTGGGTATTCTTTTGAGAAAGTAATAGAAATTGCGCATGCAGCTATCACACGCATATACAACACGCAGATTCCCGATGGTATGCATGTCTTTGGTGAAGTTCCGGAAGGTGATAAGAAGGTTGAGTTAATCAATTCGATACTGAAGCATGATTCAGAGCTAAGGAAATTGATTTTTACGCTTTTGGGGCAGGACATCCAGCCTTCTGATGCAGGAAGCGAGTTTTTAGCTGAGGTGGATGGCATTGCAAAAGAGTTTATTTCCGCATTCTTGACTGAAGAGGACCCTTTGGAAGCAGCGAAGCGGATATTAGGAGATAGGTTTGAGAGGCAAGATGCGGAAAAGCTCTATTTAATGTGGGAGAAGGTAATGGATATTTCCGCGAGGATAGAGGCATCGGACGAGCTGGGAAGTATGTTGCACGGCTTTGATGCAGGCTACATCGAACCAGGACCTTCCGGGCTCATAACAAGGGGTAAGCTCGAGATTCTGCCAACAGGCAGGAACTTCTATTCCCTTGACCCGTTCAAGATTCCTACAAAGGCTGCATGGGAGATAGGGAAGCGACTTGCGGATGGAGTAATAAAGAAATACGAGGAGGAGAACGGAAGAATTCCAGAAAATATCGCTATGTACTGGATGGCATCGGATATCATGTGGGCGGATGGCGAGCAGTTAGCACAGATAATGCATCTAATCGGTGTAGAACCGGTATGGCAAAGTGGAAGGGTAAAGGGGTACAGGATAATGCCTCTGGAAGAACTCGGTCGCCCGCGAATAGATATAACAATAAGAGTGAGTGGAATTCTAAGAGACTGCTTTTATAACTGCATCGAACTCCTGGACGAGGCAATAAGAGAGGTCGCAATGCTTGATGAGCCCAGGGAAAAGAACTATTTGAGAAAGCATGTATTGGCATTGGAGAACATGCGAGAAAATACAGAAGAAAAAGGGAATGAATTTGCACGCATATTTGCAAGTAAGCCTGGCACGTACGGGAATGGTGTGAACCTGGCGGTATATGCATCTGCATGGAAGGAGGAGAAGGATCTGTCGGATGTGTTTGTGCACTGGAACGGATATGCCTACGGGAAGAACAATTTTGGTGGCGAAGCACATGATAGTCTTGCATCACAGCTTAAAACCGTTGATTTGACTTTCAACAAGACAGTTACAGATGAATACGACCTGTGCGGCTGTTGTTGCTATTTTGGAACACATGGTGGTCTAACCAACGCTGCGAGGGAGATTTCAGGAAAGGATGTCTGCGCATATTATGGTGATACGCGAGACCAAGATAAGATAGAAGTGAGAAGCCTTGCAGACGAGATGAGAAGAGTAGTTCGCTCGAAGTTGCTGAACCCAAAGTGGATAGAAGGGATGAAGCGTCATGGATACAAGGGCGCAGGGGACATATCAAAGCGAATAGGAAGAGTTTATGGTTGGGAAGCGACCACGCATGAGGTAGATGATTGGATATTTGATGATATTGCAAGGACGTTCGTTTTGGATAAGGAGATGAAGCAGTTCTTTGAGGAGAACAACCCCTGGGCGTTGGAAGAGGTAGGAAGAAGATTATTGGAGGCTTATGAACGAGGGCTGTGGAACGCAGATGAAGAGGTGATAGAAGGATTGAAGAGTGCATACCTCGAGATGGAAGGGTGGATAGAAGAGAAGATGGGTGAGGTGAAAGGAGATTTTCAAGGAGGGGCGATAGATGTGAAACCCTTTAAAAAAGCGTTTACGGAAAATGCTTCGCGGACGGTGGAAGATGCCGAGGTATTGGCGGCTAAGGTGAAAGACATACAAAAGAAAGAGGTTGCATCTGTAAAAAGGTGAAGAGGTGATTATATATTGGCAATGCTTGTTATTTATAAATTAGAATGGTTAGCTATATTATATACACTGCTCTGATGTATGCCCTTTACTGGGTGGCAAGAATTGTTCCTGTCATAGCCATAGGCGTCCTTGCAACGAGTTTCGCAGTTAACATCGGACTGATGAAAAAATTTGACAGGCTGATTAAACCTCTATCCAGTAAAGCGAATATCAGTACGCTATCGGCTCTCTCAGTAGTGACATGCACGTTTAGCACTACTGCGGGTTACTCCATGCTATCAGATGGACTGAACGAGAAAATGATTTCCGAGCGAGAAGTCATCGCAACCACGGTAATCAGCTCTTTCCCAAGTATTCTCTCTCACTTCTTCACTTTTTTCATACCCGTGGTGATTCCTATTCTCGGTCTCACTACCGGCTCAATCTATGTATGCATAGTGGGATTTGCGGCGTTCTTGAAGACGTGTTTTGGAATATTCCTCGCACGAATATGGCTAAAAAGCACTTATTTTTCATCAAGACCCCAACTATCTGACCCAGTTCGTAATCCGGCTGAGGATAAAAAAAGTGCATTGAATAAAAGCGCCAAAAGCACCTATAAACTGCTCAAAAGGATTGTGCCCACGATGTTCATCACCCTGTTTCTGGTATCTGCGGCAATGGAACTGAACCTGTTCGATTCATTTTCTACAATTTTGGAACCTCTCACAAACATTTTGGGGTTGAAAAGCGAAGTCGTTCTAATCAGTGCAACCGAGATTGTGAATACTTATTCTGGGTTAATCCTCGCGGGCAGCCTTCTGGATAAAGGGCTGATAACGACAAAAGGAGTCCTAATCGCCTTATTATTAGGCACCGTGGTATCATTCTCGACAAGATTTGTAAAACACTCACTGCCATTACACGTGTCGCTGTTTGGTCCCAAGTTGGGAAGCAAGACGGTTGCGGTAAATGCTGCAACTACACTTGTCATAGATGTGTTGTTCATAATAGTATTACTGATGGTGTAGAGATATCTCTTCTTTGAACTCCCGCTAATTCCATCATCCATCAGGGTAATATTTATTACCCAAATGAAAGGATATTTAAGAAAGAAATCTCTATTATAGGAGCATGGAGAAATGATCTTCAAAGCGTTGAGTAGTAAAACGAGGGTGGAAATGATGAAACTTTTGATGAAGAGTGATTATCATGTATCTGGTTTGGCAAAAGCGTTGGGTATATCGGTGCCAGTTGCGGCGAAGCACGTTAGAATTTTAGAGGACGCGGAGCTGGTAGAAAGTAAAATATTTGGTAAGACGCACGTATTACGTGTAAATAGAGAGAAGCTGTATGAGGCGATGGAGACTTTCGGCGAGGAATATGGGATAGAAGTCCCGAAAGGCACGAGCATAGTGGATGCATTAAAGGAAGTTGCAAGTGTGGGGATAAGGAAAATAGAGGATAAAGAGTTTATTGAGTCAATAGACGATGAAGAGGGCTTTTTTGTATATGAAGTGGATGGGAGTTCTCCAGAGATGCCTGTTAACGAATACAAAATGGATAAAAGTGGAGAGATAGAAATAAAACGATTAGTCCCGGTGCTCAAGAAAAGAGTAAGGGTGAAAGTAAAGGAGTGAATAAAATGAAAGAAAGAGAATGTCTTTTGAGATAAAAAGAGGTGAATGGGAATGACAGAGATAAGTAGCATCATTACGTTGGGTGTACTTGTGGGCGTAGTAATCCTGGCATTAAAAACCGGCTTAGGCTGCGGTTTTGCCAAC
>JAODGF010000181.1 GCA_025464645.1 Methanosarcinales archaeon | reverse complement strand
TTCACCACAAAACACCGCTTTCCACTTTTCGAATTTACCGTACCGCCAATCCGTCTCAATCGTTTCACATCGCACGAAGCAGGAGCGTCAAGAGTCTCAACACCGTATTTAACAGTCAAATAATCTACAATCTCCTGCCTTGCCCGTCGATCTAAAATCATAGTCGCGTTGTCATGCACGATTACATGATATCCTTTAGAGCCACTGAACCGCAAGCTAACATCTTCCAAGGCGAAATCATCGAGCAGTACTTCATACACAGTCTCTGCGTCTGCTTTCGCTAATCTTAAGTTCTCTTTGCTATCTAAGTCGAAGAATAGCTCCGCACCTCGCCAATTCTCCATCGTTGCTGGACCATCATAAAACGCAACACTCACGAAGCAATCAGCGGGACTATGCTCCTGAATGTATCGTTCCAGTTCTTCATTCGAGAGAAAAGACAAATGCCGTACCATTCGCTTTCCGTCATATATAAACCCAAATTCTCGTTCCTCTATCCTTTCCAAAACTTCTAGCACCAACGCAGTCACCCCCCTATCAGAACCTTTTCCATTATTCCTCTACCTTCGTACCCACTCACAGGCACGATATAATCGACATCACGCGTTCTCGTCAGACCCGTGAAACAAATACAATTCTCCTCGTACATACTCGTACCATTCGGTAATAGATAATCATGCAAAATTACAATATCCGCTTCATTGCCTTTCGCAGCATGATATGTACCGATATACGAATTTATTTGTTTGATTGGAGAAGAGGCAGGAGTAAGAGAAAGCAAAAACTCTTTCTTTCGCTCCCCTCTTTTTCCCTTACCGAGCGTCACATTGGGATCGGAGATGATCTCTTTTAAATCGCTAACACCACCACAATTCCTAAACAGAGAATAAAACTTAGCATGCGTATCTTCCTCGCCGAACCGAGACTGTTTATTGCTGTCTTGCCAGAACCGTCCACGCCTCTTTTGAAAGTCTATTTTCACACCTGTTCTCAAATACTCACGTGCCGGAATGCGTATTATTAGCGATCGAACTTCATCAAATGTCAGCGGTAACTCGTGTATAAGTTTAGCGACAAGATTATGCTGCCAAATAAAGAACTGGTCATCGAAAGCACTTTTTACGCGACCCATGCCTCTGTGATACACACGGTAGCGTAAGCATTCATCTGCGAATTTAAACACGCTTGCATTATCACGGAACAGAACAAAGATCTTTTTCTTTTCGTTCCGCCTTAAAATCTCGAATACCATTTCTTTACTTATCCAAACGACATCCCCTTCTCTATCTGCTGGCGTAACAGAATCGACAGAAAAGCATCTGTTCCGCCTGGCGAACTCTGCCGCGGCATGCCACGGTTTCGCGGGGACTCGATAACTCGTGGACAGTAGCATTTCTTCATCATTTGCCAGGTCCGCTATTAAGTTCGGGTTAATTCCATTAAAGAAATACAATGCCTGCATGGGATCAAACGCGACGTAAACGACATCTGTATCTTGTAACCATATCTTCAATACTTCTATTTGTATAGGTGACAAGTCTTGTGCCTCATCGACCGTAGAGAACTCGATTTCTTCTATGAATGGAATTTCATCAACGATTATCTTCTGCAACATGTCGTCATAATCATATATCCCTCTTTTTGCCTTAAAATCTTCCCAATTCTGGTATAATGTCAAAAGGAAAGAGGAAGACAGCTTGTTTAAATCCTTGTACCGTCCACTATGCCAATGCTGCTGAATTCGCTTCTTTATTTCTTCATCCGTAATTAACACTCGCTTCAAATATTGGAAGTAACCCAATAATTGATTTCCCAGCTCGAAAGAAATAGGGTCTCCTACATAGCCATATATATCTATATCGTCTAGCGTTAGTTTTGCACCTTCATAATTTATTCCGTACGCATCGAAGAACTCACGGCAATCGCTGCTTTGAACAAATTGCGATGCCTCTCTTAATTCTAAGCATTTCGCAGCCAGCGAGTGTATAGTCCTGAAATACTTGAAACTCCCTATATTTAAACCTCGTTTCTTGAGTGATTGTACCAAAGCATATGCAGAGCTTCTGGAGAAATTCGCACCGAGCATGCAGTCTACACTATCAAGATCCTTTGCATAGTCGTATACCAGCTCCCCCAATTTCGTCGTCTTCCCCGTTCCCGGATGACCAACGATATTAATCTGCTTCTTTCCAAACTTGTTCACTTTTGCTTTTCTCCTTCTGCTTCTCTATGTCTATCTCGCAAGGCTCGGTCAGAAAGCACCAGAAACGCATTCTTTTCCCTCTCACTCGCCACCTCACTGAATTTCCATCTATATAATCGGAGAGTAAAGCGCGTAATTTCCTTCTGTTACTCACGCCTAAATGCTCACATAGTGCTTCGATCGAGCAATAAACTTTATCCCCAGAGCCATCAGAATATAACGAGAAAGGCGCGGCTGCCATCTCCTTATCATCATAAATAACACAATCGCTTAAGTAGTTTAGCACCTCCTCTATATATTTCTCCTCCTCACTTTCCTCTTTTATATCCTCACTGATGCTAAACCAGAATTCCAGTATTTCTTTCCACTGCTTGGTTGTCGGCTTTATTAGCTTCTTTAGTCTTAGCAGTTGCTTGGATAATGCAAAAGGTGTTAGTAATTGGCTTTCAGTGAAATGGAAGTTATGCCCCAATAGCTTTACTCGCATATATAACGAACCGCCTTGTATTAGCCTTACCTTCTCGGTTAGCCTGATTATATCTTCAACAGACTCTAATTCTTTCCTCTCCCCTTTTACTTCCTTGATAAAACCTGCTTCTTCGAATATCTTTAGCTTATTCTTCAGCGCATCGTTTACTTCATAAATGATCTCTTCATCTGTTGGATCGGAAACTACCCTGTATTGCCCCTTAAGGAACGCAACTTCTTCCAGCGGAAAATCGTCGCGAATGACCATGAAGCGCATAGTTGTGTATTTTCACTCCACAGCCGAGAAAATTGCCTCGCTCAGCTTCTCCGGGTTCACGCTTGCGTTCTTTGGGAGGTATAGAATTGCTCCTGTTTCCGTGCAAACCACTGGCGTGACATACTCCCCCTTTTTCAACCACGATTCTACGATCTTCGGAATTGTTACTTGTAGGTAGCCGTCCGCACTCCCTCTCCTTATCTTAACTTTCCTTAAAGCTAAAAAACGCATCTTTTTTATCACCATAATTAGTCGGTATTTCCTATTAAAAAGGCTTTCGGTCTTTTGGTCCTAATTTTAGGTTCATACTTTTGGTTCTAACCAAAGGTTCTTACCTCTGAATAAGAGGTGAAGAAATTGAAGAAAACAAAATCGACCCGGATCTGTTGCAGGAGGTGACAAAAATTAATAAAAATTCCTATTTGACCAAGGCACGAAGAACCCCGTAGAACGCTCCAATTCGAAAATCAGCCAGATACGGGTAAAGAAATGGGTTAATGGAGAAAAAGCTATGATAAGTGAGTTCGAGGAAAATGGGCTGTTGTGGAAGGCTGATTTTGCAATTGGAATTCATAGAGAAAGAACACACATGGTCTGATAAATGGGCCAAAAAAAATCGCTCTATAGTATACGTTATAGGGGTATATTAAATTCTAAGGGTATATAAAAAACTGGATCGTCCCATGTACCCATATCGATAAATAAAAAGAGCAAAAAAATACCCCCCCTATTTTTCCTATATATAGGACAAAATTTTTCTTATGTTATGGAGTAGGAAAAAATTCGAGATGGAGAGTGAAAAATGTCCTCTCCCTCTATTGTCTGTGGGCTTTTCCACCAGCGTGTCTATAAGCGGGTTCTAAGTCTAGCTATTACTGGCTCAATCCCTCCTTCAAAGCTGCACATTATGATGCACCCGTATTCGCCGCTTTTTGCATTTTCCGGTATTGTTACTGATATGTCTTGATTCACGCATCTTCCTGCCGGTAGGGATACCTTTTTTGTTACAGGTGGAATAACTGTCGGTCCGGTAAACGTCAGTGTTATGGTTGCTTCCTTTGTCGTCGTACCCACTGTCTTCGTCTCCTCATAGCACGTATCGAATATGATACGTAATGTTTTACCGGCTTGTATCCGCTCTGGCTTTGCTTTTGGATTTCTGATTATGCATATACCTGCTGGTGCCTCTTCTACCCAAAACTTTACACTTGGATTCACTACGTGCCCTCTATTAGCCATTTTTATCACCTCTTATTTATTTCTATTTTTAATATATAAATCTTATGCCATCCCTGCAATTCCATCT
>JAODGF010000050.1 GCA_025464645.1 Methanosarcinales archaeon | reverse complement strand
GGATATGTGGCATTATCGAGGGCTTCAGAGCTTACGAAGGGTTTATGGGGGTATATCTTCCCCTTTCTAAAACACAAACCTCTTGACCTCAGAACGCTTCTTCATGTTTCTTTGGATAAGCTCAGCGTTTCTGATGCACCGATAGGGTGTGAAAAGAGCATCTCCTTTCTTCGAGTCCCGGAATATTATATTAGGAGTAGAAGTATAGATAGAGAACTGATAGAGGAATTCATACTCTCGCATTCAAAAGAGTGCCACCTGGCGGTGTTCACCACGAGGCGAAATATAGCAGCGATAACCAATTTGTTCACCTATAAGTTCGACCAATTGGAAAGACTACGGGAGATAAGAGGGCTTGCGTATGAAAGGGTATAAAATATTTGTCCCACTTGCTCTGTTTGCATTGATCGTTATGGGTGTCCTCTTACTTTTCGCACTGGTTCCTTATTCTGACCTTGCAATAACTATTATACTCGTCTTCATCCCTGCAATGATAGGTGTGTCTTTCTTAGTTCGATACCTCATTACGGCAAGAAAGAGAAGTATCAAGGAGAGGGTGATGGAACGGGACATTCAGGGAATTGCAAATCGGTATGCAGAGCAAATGCGGATTTTATACGATTTCGATGATAAATATGCGATAAGCACAAAAGAATTCAGAAATGAGTTGGAGAAGGTAAAAGAGGGTTTATTTGAGCTGGGATGCGAGGTAAATGGAAGGGTAAGGATAGACAGAGCGAAGGTGAGGAAAGTAGTTTTTGCAGATGTTGAATGGGTGATTAAGATGTTCGAAGGCATAAAAGATAGGCATGAGGTCGTCCTTTATTCTCGGGTGATAGATAAATGCAGAGATTATTTGGTAAGTATAAAAGAGCTTGCGGATGCAGGGTATGAGAATATACAAGGTCAGATAGAGCAGATAGAATCAAGGATAAGAGGGGGCGAAGGTGTTGAAGTGGATTCACTTGAGCTATCTATGTTTATGAATGGAGTAGCGTCAATCCTGGAAGAGGCGCTGAGAATCTGTTTGCGCGATGCACATGATTTAGAAGTGGATGCGAGGGAGAATGCAAATGCAGATACAGCCAGAATCAGAACCGATATAAAAATTGCCGAGCACAGCATAGAGCATGGAAACTACGAAAATGCAACAAAAATATTGAAAAGCGTGATTGAAAGATTGGCAAGGGTGCTGAAGGATGCGTTTGAAAGCTATAAAGCCCACGCACTTGAGCTGACCGAGGTATTAGTTGAAATTTCGGATAGAGAAGAAGATAAAAAGGAGGTGGAAGAGATAAGGAAAAACATCGAGACGTGCAAATTGCCTTCACAGATGCAAAAGCTACGGGGGTTTGGTGACGCGCTTATAAGAAAATCCAAGTCCACTCTGGAGGCTATTTATAACGAGATATTTGAGATTGAGGGAGAAATATTGAAGGAGAGTCCAACGACAGAAGTCTATCCCGTAGAATATTGGGCAAGAGACAAGATGGGCGAGATTGAGGCACTAAAGTCAATGTCAACCTCGGATATAAGAGGATATATTTATAGATACAGGCTTTTAGCGGAGGGTGCCCATTCGAGGTTGAGGTATGATTCCGAGAGGTTAAAAGATATAACTAAAAAGTTTAACAAGGTTAAGGATAAATAAAAATTATGGCGTTACCTTTGCCTGATGTACAAGCCGGCAGTCCGGAGATAAAAATAAACCTGACGAGGGTGGGCGTAAGGAATGTGAAGAAGCTGGTGGAGGTAGCGAGAGCTGGCGGGAAAAGACCTGTAATTCTTATTTCGGATTTCCACATCTTTGTTGACCTTCCAAGCGATATAAAAGGAGCAAATTTGTCACGGAATTTCGAGGCGATGTATGAAGTGCTGGAAGAGGCTATTAGCACGCCAATATACGAAGTAGAGGAATTGTGCAGTGAAGTAGCAAAAAGGGTGCTTCTTCTCCACGAATACGCTTCCACCGCCGAAGTAGGAATGAAAAGCGAGTATATGTTAAAAAGAAGAACGCCCGTGATGAAGATATCTTGCCAGGAGCCTGCAACTATCTTCGCAGAGGCAAGAGCTTTTCGCACACCTAACAAGGGTGTGAGAATAAAAAAAATAATAGGAGCGGAAATTGTAGGAATAACTGCCTGTCCCTGCGCACAGGAACTGATGAAGGAAAAAGTGGCGGCGGAATTAGCGAAGATGGGAATAACCAAAAAGGATATGGATACTTTTTTGAATACCGTACCTATGGCAACGCATAATCAAAGGGGTAGAGGTATAATATCCATAGAGGTAGAAGATGATGTAAAAGTCCCTATGGAGAGGATAATGAGGATAATAGAGCGCTCAATGAGTGCTAAAACGTATGAAATCTTAAAGCGCCCGGATGAGGCGGAGCTGGTAGAAACCGCGCATAAAAAACCCATGTTCGTTGAAGATTGTGTCCGCGAGATGGCGAAGCGGGTGGTAGAAACTTTTAATAAACTACCTGATGATTCTATTATTAACATAAAACAGATAAACGAAGAGAGCATCCATCAGCATGATGCCGTTGCTGAGAGGGTCGCATCTATCGGTGAGCTGCGCAGGGAGTTAAAAGGAAGCAATGCAAAAATGAAAGCCGGGGTGGCCTAGTTGGTTAGGGCGCTGCACTCATAATGCAGAGGTCACGGGTCCGAACCCCGTCCCCGGCATTTAAGTTAAGATAAGAACTTTTCTACAAGGAATATGTCCTTATCACCTCTCCCAGAGAGGTTTACCACAATCAAACTTTCTTCTCCTCCTTCTCCCTTCCGCTTTGCCTCTTCTATTGCATAATGAACAGCATGAGCAGATTCCAGAGCAGGGATTATTCCTTCCTTCCGGGATAGAATCTCAAAAGCGTTCAAAGTTTCCTCATCTGTTGATGAAACCATTTTTACCCTGCCGGACTCTGCTAAATAAGCCAGCTCAGGTCCCACACCAGGATAGTCAAGCCCTGGAGCAAAGCTATATGACTGTTTTATTTGACCATGCTTATCTTGTAATAATTTCGAATACATCCCGTGCAAAACGCCTTCTGTACCAGCGCATATCGAAGCTCCATGTTCACCGCTCTCTAAACCTTTACCTGCGGCTTCCACGCCAATAAGCTCCACCTGCTCCTTTTCCAGGAAATCGTAAAAAATACCCATCGCATTGCTTCCTCCACCGACACATGCTATTATGGTGTTTGGCAGCCTGCCTTCCGCATCCAATATCTGTTCCCTTGTCTCCTTGCCTATGACTCGTTGAAACTCGCGTACCATCAATGGATAAGGATGAGGACCTACTACGCTCCCTATCAAGTAATAAGTATCCTCGACATTAGTCACCCAATCCCGCATGGATTCATTTATCGCATCCTTCAGCGTTTTAGAGCCAGAATCAACCGGGTTCACTTTTGCACCTAAAAGCTCCATCCGGAACACGTTCAATTTCTGCCGCTCTATGTCTTCGGTGCCCATGTACACTTCACATTCAAGCTCCAGGACCGCAGCAGCCATCGCAGTTGCTACTCCGTGCTGACCCGCTCCGGTTTCCGCAATGATTCGTTTCTTCCCCATGTGCTTTGCCAGTAAACACTGCCCCAGAGTATTGTTTAACTTATGTGCACCACCGTGCACCAAATCCTCACGCTTTAGATAAATCTTCGCTCCCCCATACGTCTCAGACAGATTCTTTGCGAAGTAAAGAGGGGTTGGACGACCTGCATAAGTTCGTAAAAGCATGTCCAGCTCCTCTTTAAAACTTTTGTCGTTGGAAATACGATTAAACGCCTCTTCGAGCTCTTCTAATGCTGACATCAGTACCTCAGGCGCAAACTTCCCGCCATATATTCCATATTTCCCGTGTTCATCAGGTCTGCTCAACATGTTTTCTGT
>JAODGF010000049.1 GCA_025464645.1 Methanosarcinales archaeon | reverse complement strand
TTATTCCCTTATCCTCCTCCCTGTGAAATGCAGGAACACATCCTCTAAGCTCGGTTTCCTCAAATTCACTGATTTTATCTCTATCCCCTCTCGCCGCGCAACCTCCATAATCGCAGGAATCCTCAAGTCGCCTCTCTCCATCTTCAACGTTACAAAATCATCATGTTTTCTGAAATCAGTAACAAAATCAAGCTTTTTGAAAATATCCGGATTGTAATCCCGGGTGTTCATTTCCAAACTCACCAGATCCGAACCTATCAAATCCTTCAGGTTCTTCGGTGTGTCAAGAGCGATTATCTTCCCCTGGTCCATAATCCCCACACGTTCACAGAGGTAATCAGCTTCTTCCATGTGATGCGTGGTCAATACAATCGTTACCCCTTCTTTACCATTCAACTCCCGTATGTAATCCCATATCCGTCTCCTCGTATGTGTATCCAATCCCAGCGTGGGTTCGTCTAAGAACAGGACTTTTGGACTGTGAATAAAGCCTCTTGCAAGCTCTAAACTGCGTTTCATACCCCCTGAATACTTATCCACTACTACATCTGCTTTGTCTTCCAGTTCAACGAGCTTTAAAACCTCTTCTATCCTCTCTTCTCTTTCTTTCCTTCCTATCCCGTATATCCTGGCATGAAAATCCAGATTCTCGCGTCCTGTTAATCTCCAGTCCAGAGAGGGTTCTTGAAAAACAATCCCTATGCTCTTCCTCACGCTGTCCTTATCCTTACTGACATCAAAACCCGCTACCTTTGCCGTTCCTGATGTGGGCTTAAGCAGAGTAGTCAATATTTTTATCGTCGTTGTCTTACCCGCGCCATTAGGACCGAGCAGAGCAAATATCTCGCCACTTTCCACGCTAAAAGAGATGTGATCCACAGCAGCAAAGCCATTACCTCGATACCTCTTCGTTAAGTCTCTTACTTCTATTGCCCACATTAAATAATATATTGTACTTGTTAGCAGAAATAAAAATAGAATTCTGAGCTCTGTCTTTATGTATCTTAAAGGGAACTTTGTTTGGCACTTCTAACAAAATTCTCGGCAAATTCTGTATAGGAGGCGGCATGCAGATGGGCAAAAGACGCAAGGCAGTTCTTTGACACAATGCCGTCCATTCCATCTTTTATACCCTCTCCCCTCAGCATTTTATACGCAAAATCCACATTTGACAGATTTTCAAGCAGTATTTCGGAATGATGGAATTCATGCCCTTTAAACCTGCCACCTTTTTTACCTAAGATACAATCCTTCAGAAATTCGCCCTCCACATAGTTCACGACTCTCTTTTCTCCAAATCTCACCAATCCTTTTATCACACCACACATCTCAAAACTACCTTCCTTACCCTTGTGTGACTCTGCCCTGCGACCCGGCAAGCCCTGTAAAGGCTTATATTCAAGTTGTTCCAATAGATACATTAGCCCACCGCATTCCGCATATATGACCCCATATCCATCGTAAAAATCATTTACTGCATTGAGCATTTGCGTGTTCGAGGAAAGCTCCGCTGCATAGATCTCGGGAAAGCCGCCACCAATATAAACCGCATCAGTTCCTTCCGGGAGCTTCTTATCCCTTATCGGACTGAAATAGACGAGTTCCGCACCTTCCAAAGCGAGTAAATCCAGTGTATCCTGATAGTAAAAATTGAACGCCTCGTCAAAAGCCACTGCAATCCTGACCTTAGATTCTTCGCTTCCACTTCTCCTCGCATGAAAAATCCGTGTCTCCGGCGCTTTCAGAGCACATGCAGATTTTGCAATCTCAAAAAACATTTTCATATCCACGTTCTTCTCCACCGAGGTTTTTATCTTATCTAAAACGTTGTTGAAATCATCCCGTCGGTTTTCACATTCCGTGGCGGTGATCAAGCCAAGATGTCGCATAGAGATTCCCAGGTCGCTTTTACGTGGAATCTTACCAATGACTTTTACTCCACTATACTCCTCTACTGCCCTCTCCGCCTTCTCTCCGTGCCTTTCGCTTCCAATATTGTTTAAAATAACGCCTGATATCTGTACTTTAGAGTCAAAACTTTTATAACCGTTAACCACTGCGGCAGCACTCCTCGTGATGCTCCCTGCATCAACTACAAGTATAACAGGACAGTCCAAAATCTTTGCTATCTGTGCAGTGCTTCCTATGTCATTGGAATAATTTAAACCTTCGTAAAGCCCCCTAACACCTTCTATTACTGCAATATCAGCCCCTTCACAGCCTCTTAAGAATATCTCCTTTACTACTTCGGGCGACATCAAAAAGCCATCCAGATTCCTCGATGGTCTGCCGGAAACCAATGTGTGAAATCCTGGGTCTATATAATCAAGTCCAACCTTGAAACCCTGAACCTCAAGCCCTCGTGCTCGTAAAGAACCCAATAGCCCGATACACACAGTAGTCTTACCTGCCGAGCTTCTATCTCCCGCAATTACCACCCTCGGGATATTTCTGTTCATCATCCTTATTTTTACATAGTCATAAAATATATAAGCGATTATAATTAATAAAAACAAGAGTAGGAGGTGCTTAATGAAAGAAGATAGTCCATTTACACCCGGTAGTCCTGTGCCTGTCGAACTCTTTGTCGGCAGAGTTGATCAGATCAAAGAAATTTTAAAATATGTCAAGCAAACTGCATCTGGGAGACAAGAGAACGTTTTTTTAGCAGGCGAAAGAGGCATAGGTAAGAGCTCGTTAGCGGCATTCTTGCGTTACTTGGCTAAAGAAAAAGAAGACCTCCTTGCCGTTTATGTGTCTTTAGGAGGGGTAACAGAACTGGGAGAACTGATTCGTCGTATATTTGAGCAAATACTAAAAGAAGCGAACACAGAAAAGACTCTGAGGGAAAAGTTTTTGGGGGTTTTTAAAAAATATGTTACACAAGTAGACCTTTTTGGTATTTCATTGACTTTTAGCCCTCCGGAAGAAGAGTTAGAAAATATGCTCAGGAACTTCCCAGAGGCAATTAAAAATATAATGGAAAAGATAAAAGAGGAAAAGAGTGGAATCTTTATTGCTTTAGATGATATTAATGGATTGTCTACTAATCCTGATTTTGCAAATTGGTATAAAAGTTTTGTAGATAACGTAGCCATTCGTTATTCTGCAAATTTCCCGGCTTTTATTATGCCAATAGGTCTTCCAGAAATAAGAGACTCCTTGAGTAGGCTTCAACCTTCTCTCATGAGAATTTTCAGAGTGGTAAGCATTGAGAAACTTTCTGACGCGGAGGTGAAGGAGTTTTTTGAGAAGGCATTCAAAAAAGTCAATATGAAAGTTGAACCGGAAGCGATGGAAGAAATGGTTGAATTTTCAAGTGGACTACCTATTTTAATGCATGAAATAGGCGATGCGGTTTTTTGGAAGGATGAGGACGGGATAATAAGTGAGAATGACGCCATGTCTGGGATTTTTGATGCCGCTGATAGAATTGGGAAAAAATATCTCGACCCAAAGGTTTATAGGGCAATCCGTAGCGAGCGATATAGGTCAATTTTGAGGAAGTTAGGAGAAGAACCTATCAGCTTTTTCAGAAAAAAAGAAATAGAAAGCAAACTAAATGAGGGAGAAAGAAAAGTATTTAATAATTTTTTAAGAAAAATGAGAGAATTAGGTATTATCGTGCCCGATGTAGAGGGTGGTAGAGGGTCTTATAACTTTGTAAATGAGTTATACCCTGTCTATATTTGGATGGAGAATCAGCGCTTTAAGGAAACT
>JAODGF010000180.1 GCA_025464645.1 Methanosarcinales archaeon | reverse complement strand
GGAGGCGGGCATCTGTTTCGCGAAATAGTGGAAGGTAAACAAATAGAAGTAAAAGTAAAAACCAACGATAGAATAATCGAAAGAAAAGTAAGTAAAGAAGATTTACAATTCGCCAGAATGATTACCACTCGCAGCGCATTTAAAAATTATATGGCTTTTGTGAATCCAGAAGAAGGAGAAGTTGGAAGTATTTTCTCCGTTAGAGGATTAAAGGGACCTTACAAAGAAATTTCCGTGACCGGGAGTGGAGAAATTAACCCTTTGGAAAACGACCCGCGGCTAAAAACAATTGGTATTGGAACAAAGATAATGGTAAATGGTGCAGCAGGATACGTAATTGGTGAAGGAACGAGAAGTAGCGAAGAAAAACCGAATCTTTCGGTGATTGCTGATATGCACGAGATGGATGCGGAATTTATGGGTGGGTTCATCACTTCAACCAGTCCGGAGTGTATAACTTCCATTGCTGTCCCAATTCCAGTAATTAACGACGAAGTATTTTCTAACCTTAAGATTATGGATGAAGAGGTAAAGCTGCCAATAGCGGATATTCATGATAGAATACCGTTTGTAGAGAGCAATTATGCTGCGGTGTGGCAAAATACCGATTTAGAAATACATTTTGACGCCCATAAATGCGTGCAATGTGATGTATGTGATGTGGAGAAATACTGTCCTACGAATGCTTTTTCCAAATCAAAAGGATTTGACGAGCATGGATGTTTCAACTGCGGTGTCTGCATATTTCTATGCCCTGAAGGTGCATTCAAAGGCAACATAGGGCATATTAAAATACATGATAAGGTGGTTCCCATAACATTAAGACAGTCAAACAGGTCAAAAGCGAACGAGCTTGCGAGAAAGTTGAAAAATCAGATTATAGAAAGAGAATTCTTGCTCACAGAACCAGTTGATAAATAGAAGAAAGACATACTATACTTTATATTATACACAATGAAAAGAAATGCATTCGATATGATAGACATTGCAAATAGAACGGGAAAGCCGAGAGATATCGGGCTTACAATGGTGCTGGATAAAGGTTTGGGTTATCGTGCTGCGCAGGATTTGATGGAATATGCATCCGAATATATAGATATAATTAAGCTGGGGTGGGGCACGCATAGACTCTGTTCGGAAGAAGCGGTCAAAAGGAAGATACAGCTCTATTCGGACAACAGCATCCTGGTAAGTAATGGAGGCACACTGTTTGAGATTGCATACTTACAGCGTAATAATAGACGAATTTTTTGAGTATGCCCATCAGATAGGTCTCAGCTCTGTTGAAATATCAGATGGTTCTATACAGATAAGCAGAGAAGAGAGAAGCGAAATAATAAGAAGATGTAAAAATATGGGATTTGAGGTATTTACGGAGGTAGGAAAGAAGAACCCGCTTGAAGATGCAAAGCTTACGATAGATTACCGAATAAATGAAGCAAAAAGTGATCTGGATGCAGGAGCAACAAAAGTGATAATAGAGGCAAGAGAATCGGGAAAAGGTATAGGTGTCTATGATAAGGTGGGAAAGGTAAGGGAAGAGATGGTAAGGAAGCTCACGGAGGGGATAGGATTGAGAAACATCATGTTTGAATCACCGGAAAAGAGCCAGCAAGCTTATTTGATACTTAATCTCGGTCACGAAGTTAACCTTGGGAATATAAAGCCAGAAGATGTGATTCCACTGGAAACGTTGAGAAGAGGGCTGAGGGGTGATACGCTTGGTAAATTATAGAATCACTATCGGCGGCGATAATATTCTGCGCAGAGGGGTTACAGGGATAGGAGAAATCCTTGTGGTCATTGATGTGTTAAGAGCCTCGAGCACGATTGTTACAACTCTGGCAAACGGCGTAAAGGAGGTGATACCTGTAAATAGAGGAGAGAAGGCTTTTGGATTAAGAAAAGAGGGATACATCCTGGCAGGGGAACATAACGGAGTAAAGTTGCCCGATTTTGACCTCGGTAATTCTCCCGTTGAGTTACTCGAGCAGATTAAACAATCGAACATCGAGAAAATTGCATTGAAAACAACTAATAGCACAGAAATACTGACTGAGGTAAAAACCGCACTCATCTGCTCAAGCTTGAATTTTACTGCCGTTAAGCACGAATTAGAAGATAATAAGGGTAAGAGTGCGAATTTATTGGCTGTGGGAAGCAGGCACGGAATAACAGAGGACATTGCGGTTGCAATGGCTCTTTACAGCAGTCTAAATGATGGATTAGAGATAAACAAAGCGTATTTGAAGGAGTGCATCAGCCACTGCAACACCGCAAAACATCTATGTAAAATCGGCTATAAGAAGGATGTTGAATTTGTTTCGCAGATAGACAAATATGATGTGGTCCCTGTACTAAAAGGAGGGGTTATTATAGCGCAGTAAAAATTCCAAGCACCAAGCACCAAATTACAAACAAGAAAACAGAAAATAAATTATGGACACAGATTAACACTAAAACTTTTTAGAAAAAAGTTTTACCAAAAATATGTTTCTTTGGTCAAGCTTTCTTTTCTAAAGAAAGGTTGTGTGTAAATCTGTGTCTTAAATAGAAGGGAGCTATACTTTATATACAATAAAAAATGTGCGAAATGGAAGAGAAGATAATAGAAATAATGACGGATAATGGAATAGATATTGTAGCGACATTGCCGTGCGG
>JAODGF010000179.1:2317-5597 GCA_025464645.1 Methanosarcinales archaeon | reverse complement strand
TCATCACCGATAACTTCGGTATCTCCTCCACTATACTGCCCTTCCTCTTACTCCACCACAACGCTATCGCGATCAATGCAATTGTTATTGCCCATCCCGCTGCCAGTACAGGCAGAGACAATATTCCTTCCGATATATGCACCATCTTCGTGTTTGCTATTATCTACCTCTTTCTTCTGTTTACCAGGTACACTACGATAAACAACCCGGCGAGAGCAGCTATCGCGCCAAATCCGGGTGCTCCTTCGCCACCAGGTGTTTTCAGTGCTGCTACTTTATCTTCTAATGATTTTACCCGGCTTTTTAGTTCTTCAAGTCCCGCAGGAGCAGCAGCTTCTGGAATCTTCTTCGCTGGGAACGGTTCCAATACTGGAACAATGAATACGCCTCTTCTTGCTAATCCACCTTCTATTTCCTTCGTTGCACCAACAAACCATATCCCCGGCTCGTCAAGTGTGTATGCGAATTCGCCAGCACTATCAGTTTTTGTCACGCGCGTGAACATCATTGGTGGGTCGTAAGGGAACATGTCTTCCGCTTCCCCTACTATCTTGTCTCCTAATGCCTTTGTATGGTACTTTTCAACCTCTACATCCGCATCTGAAAGGGCATTTCCATTGTATAACGCCTTCCCAGTAAACACAAACCCCTCTTCTATGCCGTAGGGTCTCGTGAATGGAATAACTTCAGTTTCCTGCCCCACTTCTGCATCCCAGCCTTCCCATGCTTCTTCTCCGCAGTGAATAACCGCTTTCGTATAGTCTATCAATCCATGCTCTTCGGATGCGTTCAACCTCGCATAGACGACATAATCGCCGAGCTTCTCTACGGTGAAGGAAACTTCATACGCTCTTACCCCCTCTACCGTTATCTCGGTCGGTGTTAACGCTGTAACCACGCCATCCGGGTCCATAACCGAAACATCAAGCTCTTCTGGGCAATCAAAAAGTATGTGTTCATACGGGTGCCCCCAGAGTATCCAAATTGTTTTTGTTTCCCCCACTTCTTTCGCAATGTAATCCTCCGGCGTTACGTCCATGTCTTTCCCCGGGAAAAGCATCGTAAAATGCGCGCTCGTCAGTCCCACTGCACTCGCAAGAAGTATTCCTACCACAAGAATAGTTGCTATCGTAGTCGCCTTTTTCCTTCTTTTCGTCATTTTCTTTTTTTACCTCCTATTTTTTAAATATCACTTCCACAATCCAAAATATCTTTTGCTATTTAAATACTTTTGGTGTTACATTTGTTTGTAGCTCAGTCCACCTCTACCCTTCTAAATAGATAAGCGCTTAAACAGCAGAACAAAAACATCTTCTTTATGGGCAAGACGCATTATCTGGGGTATCATTTTTTCACTGTTTTCCACACTCAAAAATAAGCTTACAATATTTACTATTCACATTTAAAAGCGGCATAAGAAAAAAGGAAGGAAAGGAGGCGGAGGGCAATGTTACGTTTACCCCCTCGCTTACCCGATTTTTTAACTTTCTTTGCGGGTTATACTATGTCTTTCTTCTTCTCGATGCATACACAAGCGCACCAGCTATGGCGATAGCTGCAATTACTGCGAGTCCAGGAATTGATGGCGTTTCTTCTGTTGGTGCTGTTTCGGGTGCTGGCATGAGACCAAGCTCAACCAGTGGATTTACGCCAGCAGATTTGAGCTTTTCTATTTCAGCAGGGCTTTCCACTGTAAACGTTTTTAGTGTTGAAACGAAAGTTTCAGGCTTGTCTAAGTAATCCATCATGAAGAGGTCCATCTTTAGCCTCATGTACCACCACTTATAGGTGTCAAAAGCTTTGAGGTCTTTTCTACTTACGTCACCGCACATTTGAAATGCCTTATCCCAGTCAAAAGCCACAACTATTCCCTCTCCCTTTCCTGTTTTCAGGTCTTCTTTAATAATTATGTTGGCAACGTTTTTCGCCTCTTCCGGGAGTGCCGCATTTTGCTCCGCAGTTAGCCACTTTACAAATGTCCGCTTATGCCCCACGTTAGTTTCAAAGATTGTTATCAGCACATCGTCCTTGCACCATGGAGGAATTGCAATGACCGTGTATTCTCGCCTGGGATTTGCAGCGGGGAGTTTCTCTTTCACGTATTCCGCTATCAGATACCCGCTTGTCAGTCCGGGGCAAATGTGGTCATGAAGCTCAGCCGCTTTGAGGAAATCATTTGGTAAGCCTTTCGCCCAGACATTACTCAACGTAATCACGCTGAATTCGTTTCCACCGAATACCTTCGCAACCATCTTCTCCTGCCATGCCTCAGGGTTGCTTAGCAGCTTATCCGCATCAATATTCTCCTTCGCAATCCGTGTGAAAATTTCCTCGTCCTTAAGGTTCATGAACTCGCTTAGAGTTGCATCTCTTTCTGTCTTCTCTCTGTCCAGATAGGTTTTGAGAATTTCGCTATTGGCTTCGAGGTAAACGCAATCTTTGCTCTCCTTGTCGAAAAAGGCGAACCAGAGCGGAGAGTTGTATGGTTTATGCACGTTTATCAAGTTCCCCTTACCTCGAGAAGCACCACTGGTTAGCATCACTCCGTCAAGCGCTTTTTCCGTGGTATAATCGCCTATCATGGGCACATACCCCGCGTCGGTCAGTGCCAGAATGTTTGAATCTCCCTTGCTAAATGGCAAATCATTCATTGCTCTATCCGCAGCTTTGAACCCTACTAAATCCAGCACTGATAGTTCCTCTTCCCCAACAAAGTCAACTAACGGTTCTAGCTCCGGATAATCGCTGACGATACTTTCTCGCGCTGAACCAGTTGCAGCGAATGCACTGCACAAGAATATTGCTAACACCACCACAGCCAATTTTCTTTTCATCATCTTCTTTTTTCACCTCATTCTGTTTTTAATATCTGATCTCTTAATGAAGAATATTTCATGCTACTTAAATACTTTATGTATATTTTTGGTGACATTCATTCTTTTCTATTTTTAATATTAAAGCATTTTTGCTAAAACTAAAGGAGATGGGAAGGAAAAAGACCATAACCGAGATAAACGAAAAGATAAAAAGAGGAAAAGCAGTGGTTCTTACCGCAGAAGAATTTAAGCAGATGGTGAGAAATGAGGAGCCGGCTACCGCAGAGAGTGTAGACGTAGTGACCTGTGCTACTTGTGCTATAATGTCCGGCACGGCAGCAATTTTATCCATACCCGTAGCAGAAAGGAACGAATTTGAGAGAGCGGATAAGGTCTGGTTGAACGACATCCCGGCTTTTCCAGGTCCATGTCCAAATGAAAGATTGGGTATTGTGGATGTATTC
>JAODGF010000179.1:0-2273 GCA_025464645.1 Methanosarcinales archaeon | reverse complement strand
GATTTACAATTCGCCCGGATGATTACTACTCGCAGCTCGTTTAAAAATTATATGGCATTCGTGAATCCAGAAGAGGGAGAAGTTGGAAGTATTTTCTCGGTTACTGGATTAAAGGGACCTTACAAAGAAATTTCTGTGACAGGCAGTGGGGAAATTAACCCTCTGGAAAACGACCCCCTGCTTAAAACAATTGGCATTGGAACAAAGATACTGGTAAATGGTGCACCAGGATATGTGATTGGTGAGGGAACGAGAAGTAGTGCAGAAAAGCCAAATCTTTCGGTAATTGCTGATATGGATAAGATGGATGCGGAATTTATGGGTGGATTCATCACTTCAACCAGCCCGGAGTGCATAACTTCCATTGCTGTTCCGATTCCAGTAATTGACGAGGAAGTATTTTCTAACCTTAAGATTATGGATGAAGAGGTAAAGCTGCCAATAGCTGATATTCATGATAGAATACCGTTTGTAGAGAGTAATTATGCTGCGGTGTGGCAAAATACTGATTTAGAAATACATTTTGACGCTGGTAAATGTATAGGCTGTGATGTATGCGATGTGGAGAAATACTGCCCTACCAATGCTTTTTCGAGGTCAAAAGGCTTTGACAAGCATGGATGTTTTAACTGCGGTGCCTGCATATTTCTATGCCCTGAAGGTGCATTCCGCGGAGACCTGGGGCGTATTAAAATATATGGTAAGGAGATACCCATAACATTAAGGCAGTCAAACAGGTCAAAAGCGAACGAGCTTGCGAGAAAATTGAAAAGTCAGATTGTAGAACGAGATTTCTTGCTGACTGAACCCGTTGACCTCTAAGCTCGCTTAATCAGTGTAATATACAATATAATATAAACAATGAAAGGAAAGGCATTCGGAATAATAGACATTGCAAATAGAGCAGAAAAAAAGAGAGACATCGGGCTTACTATGGTGCTGGATAAAGGTTTGGGCTATCGTGCTGCGCAAGACCTGGTGGAATTCGCATCCGAATATATTGACATAATTAAGCTGGGGTGGGGCACGCATAGACTCTCTTCGGAAGAGACAGTTAAAAGAAAGATACAGCTCTATACGGACAATAGCATCCTGGTAAGCAATGGAGGGACACTGTTTGAGATTGCATACTTGCAGCGTAAAATAGATGAATTTTTTGAGTATGCCCATCAGATAGGTCTCACCTCTGTTGAAATATCAGATGGTTCCATTCAGATTAGCAGGGAAGAGAGAAGCGAGATAATAAGAAGATGTAAAGATATGGGATTTGAGGTTTTTACCGAGGTAGGAAAGAAAGACCCATTTGAAGATGCAAGGCTTACGATAGATTACCGGGTAGAGGAAGCAAAAAAGGATCTGGATGCAGGAGCGACAAAAGTGATAATGGAGGCAAGAGAATCAGGAAAAGGAATAGGTGTGTATGACAAGGCGGGGAAGATAAAGGGAGACATGGTGAAGAAGCTCACAGAGGGGATAGGCATGCGAGAGCTCATGTTTGAAGCACCGGAAAAGAGCCAGCAGGTTTATTTTATCCTTAATCTCGGTCCAGAAGTTAACCTCGGGAATATAAAGCCAGAAGATGTGATTCCTCTGGAGACATTGAGAAGAGGACTGAGGGGTGATACACTTGGCAAATTATAGGATTACCATCGGAGGCGATAATATTCTGCGCAGAGGGAATGCAGAGATCCTGGTGGTTATAGACGTATTAAGAGCATCGAGCACAATTGTCACCGCTATGGCAAGCGGTGTCGAAGAGGTGATACCTGTAAATAGAGTGGAAAAGGCTTTTGAATTAAGAAAAGAGGGATATATCCTGGTAGGGGAAGATAAAGGAATAAAGTTGCACGATTTTGACCTCGGGAATTCTCCCGTTGAATTGCTCAGGTATATCGAACAAGTGAACATCGAGAAAATTGCCCTAAAAACGACTAATAGCACTGAATTATTGACTAAAATAGAAAGCGCGCTCATCTGCTCAAGCTTGAATTTAACTGCCATTAAGCACAGACTGGAAGAAGAGGGTAAGGGTGCGAATTTACTGGCTGTGGGAAGCACGCATGGAATAACAGAGGACCTTGCGGTTGCAATTGCTCTTTACAGCAGTCTAAATGATGGTTTAGAGATAAACGAAGCGTTTTTGAAGGAGTGCATCAGCCGCTGTAAAACTGCAAAATATCTGTGTAAAATCGGCTATAAGGAGGATGTTGAGTTTGTTTCCTGTATAGACAGATATGATGTAGTTCCGGTATTAAGAGGAGGAATTATCAGAT
>JAODGF010000048.1 GCA_025464645.1 Methanosarcinales archaeon | reverse complement strand
AGACGGGATTTATACGGGAACCTGGCGTACAATGATTTATACCGAGGGTGGTATTTATAGTATTGAGATAAGTGCAACAGACAATAGAGGTAATGAGGCATTAGCAGCGGCACCTGATGTTCTGATACCTGTTGACAGCGAAGGTCCAGCTATCTCTGATGTAACTGTAAGTCCAAATCGTGCACCTCCTGGAACTTCAATAAATATCTCTGCGCATGTCTCGGATCCTTCAGGAGTGAGGTGGGTTAGGGCAATCGTTAACAAAGATGGAGAAACTGTGATAACTATCTTTATGTCACCAGAAGGCGGAGAGGAGGGTGTTTACGCTGGAACATGGCACACGATGATCTTTACCGAAGCGGGAACATATTCTGTTGATATAGGTGCAACCGATAGTCGGGGTAACGAGGCTTTAGAGAGGAATATAAGGGAGATAGAGATAATATCGTAAAATTTTTTATTTTTTATTTCTCTTTTTTATTTTTATATGCCGGGGGAATTGAAAAGGGGGAAAGTGCGGATAAGCGTAATTGCAGTAGCAGCCTTAGTCCTGATATTGTTGTTTTCCGGAGCAGCATCTGCGGGAATTAATATTTCAAATGTCAGTGTGAGCCCAACGAAAGCTTATACAGATACGACTATTGAGATTGCCGCGGATGTATCTGCCACTTCAGGCGTGATGTATGTGACTGCCGAGTTAAAGCGGGATAAGGAGGAGATAATAAAAATCCCGATGCTTAGCGAGCTTAGCAAGCTTAGCGATAAAACGGGGAGATACAAAGGGAGATGGCATACTTTCTCTGCGGAACGTGGGATATATCACATTGACATCGTTGCAACTGACCGGGATAGAAGGGAGACGGAGTTAGAAGACGTAGCAACTGTCGAGGTTATTGTGGATGAAGAAGGTCCTGCGATTTCTAATATTACTGTAACTCCAAATTCAACTATTCCCGGAACGCCAGTAAAAATATCTGCAAATGTATCTGACCCCTCTGGCTTGGGAATGGTGTGGGCGCAAATAAAACTTCAGGGTTACAGCAGGAAGATTCCAATGGTTCGTTCTGAGGGATACTACACAGCAATCTGGAATACCTACTTCGTAGATCCCGGGATGTATTTCATAGACATAACCGCAAGGGACAAAAAGGGAAACGAGGAGAAGGTCGAGAACGCAACAGCGGTAAAGATAAGCAACCCGCTTGATAAGAACGTGAATAAGATAGAGGATTCTCTGGAGAGGATTTTGGATGATAAGGACAGGAGCATAGATATAATCGTAATGCATGATAAGAAATACTCTTCCAATAGATACGCTCCTTTTGGTGAGGTGAAGGCGTCCTTTGATATATTAAATGGTTGTGCAATGAGGACATCTGCGGTGAATTTAGCTGCTATATCGAACCTTTCTGGAGTAGAGATGGTTTATGAGGATAAGAGGGTACATACACTCTTAGATTCCGCTCTTGCCGAGATAAAAGCAAACGGAGTTGTAACAGGAACAGGAGCAGGGGAAAGGATAAGGGGAGACGGGGTCACGATTGCAGTAATTGACACAGGGATTGATGCAAATCACGCATGTTTAGACGATTTGGATGACGATCCTTCAACAAACGATCCCAAAGTAATTGCGTTTAAAGATTTTGTGAATAGTAGGGATAAGTGTTACGATGATAATGGGCATGGAACACACTGTGCAGCCATAGCAGCGGGTACTGGAGGAGGGTCAAAATACGTTGGCGTTGCTCCTGGTGCTGAGCTGGTGGGAGTGAAAGTACTGGATTCTCGTGGTAGCGGCTATATCTCAGATGTGATCTCAGGAATAGAATGGTGTGTGCAGGAGAAAGAGAAATACAATATTAAAGTGATTTCGTTGAGCCTGGGCGCGGGAATAAATAGCGATGGCTCTACTCCTTTAGAGGAAGCGTGTGATACCGCGGTAGATGCAGGGCTCGTAGTATGCGTTGCAGCGGGGAATACCGGTCCGGGAAATGACACGGTTGGAATACCGGGTTGTGCAAAAAAGGTAATCACCGTTGGTGCAGTTGACGATAATGGAAAAGCAGCCTCATTTTCTGCACGCGGGAATACTTCAGATGAGAGGCTTAAGCCCGACTTATGCGCCGTTGGTGTTCAAGTTACAGCAGCGAAGGCAAATTCTGATCAATATATCACACTGAGCGGGACATCAATGGCAACACCGGAAGTTGCAGGTGCTGCGGCATTGCTATTCGAATGCAACCCAAATCTAAAGCCTTCTGAAATAAAATCTGTCCTGCTCGAGTGTGCTGAAGATAAAGGGCAGACAGGTCCGGATAAAACATACGGGTATGGAGTTGTGGACGTAGAATCAGCAGTGAAGATGGTTTTAAGCAAATCTGGTCAGGGGCATATAGACAAAACCAAATCGGTTGTTTCAACATCAAATACATCAGATGAAGATAGCATCGTAATAGTGTCTCCGACTTCAGGATTTAAAGGAGAGAAGATAAAGATATCGGCAAAAATACCTATTTATCCACGCCCGATGTTTGCAACCGCTTCTATGCATCTACACAAAGAGGGAGAGGAAAAAGTGTTCACAGTTATGCTTACAGATTTTAACATGGATGGAGTTTATACTGGAACATGGAGTACCTACTCGGTAGAACCAGGTACTTATTATATTGACATAATAGCGAGAAGCAATGGAGGCAAAGATAAAGAGTTTAAGAACGCAGCAACGGTTGAGATTTTGGGTTCTCCCGCTTCAACCTGGAAGCCTAAATGGTGTTTTTAAAACTTAGCCCTGCGACAGAATTTGATAAAAAGATGAAAGACAAATATATCACCTTCTCTAAAAACATCTTTATCCCGGTGACGAACGTATGCAGAAACGCATGTGGCTATTGTGGGTTCAGAGCTCGCAGCCTTGACGATGCATACCTGATAAGCGTAAAAGAATTTTTGACGCTCGTAAAAGCTAAAGGCGCAGCAACAGAAGCTCTTTTTACCGCTGGCGAGAAACCTGAGTGCGCAAAATTTGCCCCTTTCTTCAAAAAGAAGATTCTTGACTACGGCTATTCCTCTCTTGTTGAATATACAAAAGAGCTATGTAAACTTGCAATACGGCATGGATTACTACCTCATTGTAATTTGGGTGTGCTAAGCAAGGAGGAGCTAAAGGAGCTGCGAGCCCTTAATGCATCAATGGGCTTGATGCTCGAAACAGTTGCAGAGCTGGAAGCGCATAAGAACTCACCCGGAAAAATACCGGCAGAGAGATTGAAAATGATCGCAGCGGCTGGAGAGCTCAAAATACCCTTCACTACCGGCTTGTTAATAGGCATAGGAGAAAAGTCTGTGGATCATCTTCACTCTTTGGAGGCTATTAAGTCGCTGCACGATAAATACGGGCACATACAAGAAGTTATTATCCAGCCGTTCATCCCCAAGCAGTTCACGCCGATGAGGGACAGGAAACCACCGAGCTTTGAGATACTGAAGAAAGTAGTCCGTGCAGCGAGAGCGATATTGCCAGAGGAGGTAGCAATACAGGTACCACCAAATTTAACCGCACCAAAAGAATTAATAAAACTGGGCGCATCGGACCTGGGAGGGATTTCGGAGAGAACAATAGACTATATAAATCCAGAATCACCATGGCCGCGTGAGGAGGAGCTGAGAAGAATAGTTGCGCCTTATGAATTACGAGAACGATTGCCCATCTATCCGGGATTTATTAAGAAAGGATGGTATAGCGAGGAGATAAGACCATTGATAGAGAAATATGCTGACGAAAGCGGGTTAAGGTGGAAGGAGTCTAAAAGCGGTTTAGTGGTTTAGCGGTTTACTCACTCAGCTCGAATTTCATGCCGTCTCTTGCTGCTATTACTTCCACACCCGTTTCATCGCTTAGCTGCTTTGCTATCTCCCAGGGCTTGTTCCTAAGCATGGTCATACCGAAATGCGTGAGTATCGCAACCTTTGGTCTTCTCGCTTCTATAATCTTCTTCGCATCGTCCACGCAGAGATGATCCACGCCTTCTCTTCTTTTATACATTGCTACATTCATCACGAGCACATCTCCATCGTAATAATTCTCCAAGCCATCGAAATAGAGTGTATCCACGAGAAAAGAGACTCTGGTCTTGGTTTCTCCCCTCACTTTTATGTTCAGTCCGTAGGTTTCTACGCTATGTACATGCCTTTTAGGTGTGTTTATCTCAACGTGACCAACAAAATAAGTTCCTCCTTCTTTTAACACTTCTATTCTTTCCAGCAGCCCTTTATAATAGTTCAAAACGACAGCATCGCCTTCATTCGACAAGGCATCGTCTGGACACAGAAGCACTCCCCGGTGCTTGAACCCACCTTCGGTCATTGCTTCTATCATTACGTTCACGTCATTGGAATGGTCTAAATGCTTATGAGTCAGGATAATAGCATGCAGTTTAGCAGGATTAAGCCGCGGCTTGCTGGCTGCAAATCTCACCAGCGTGCCCGGACCAGGGTCTATAAGGACATTCGTACCTCTCAAGCTGAGAACAGTACCAGCAGAAGAGCGAAATTGCGTTATCATTACAAATCTCGCACCCGCGGTCCCCAAGAATTTTATTTCGTTCTTTCCTCTTACTGACATTTACAATACTTCTATTTATGCACGTCTTTTATTTATTGTGTTTGCGGTATAATATAATTATGTGGAATGCAAGCAAGAAAAGGGAAAGGTGATAAAATATGGAAGCAATTAGGCAAATAGTAAGGGTGTCCAAAGAGACCTTAAAGAGATTTCAGAAGACTTTAAAGCAAATTGATTTTATTACAAAGAATTTTGACTACTTTTTCTCCGGAGACCTTCCTAAGCTTTGGCACTAATACCTACCTCAAATGTTGTCAGGAGGGTTTTTCTCTCTTCCTTTAACGGGAATTCCTCCAGATAAAGTTCCGTAGCTTCTTTAAGATTATTTATTGCTTCCTCTATGGTTTTCCCTTGACTAACTGTGCCAACCTCAGGACACTCAGCCACATACATATCCTCTTCTCTATGGAGAATTGCTGTGAGGTTTTTCATTTTGTTGATATTATGAAGTCTTGATATTTAAATATTTTGGTCGTGTATCAACATCACCAATATTTTAACGCATCTTCACCTATGACCTTTTTTCCATATCCTTTCATCTCTTGCTTATACCCGCTCAAACCCTCTATGCAACCCCCATTCGAGCGCATTCTCTATTGCTTCCCGGTATTCGCTCATTTTTATTCCCCTGTTCAGTTCCTTATACTCATACGCTTTATACATGGGTCTGTATTGCAGCATTATATTTACATACGATTCCAGCGATATTTCAGTAGCGATGAACTTAAAAACTTCCGCAGAGCCTGCTAATCCATTCGGAAGCACCAGATGCCTTATCAACAACCCTCGGTATGCTATCCCTCTTTCATCCACCTTTAAATCACCAACTTGACGATGCATCTCCTTTACTGCTTCTTTACATCTGTCGAAGTAATCCTGCGCATTGGAATATTTCTTTGCACTTTCTGCATCGCTATACTTTATGTCCGGCATATAGATATCCACAATGCCATCTAACAACTCTATGGTGCTTTTCGATTCGTATCCACCACAATTGTAAACGATGGGGATGCGAAGACCTTTTTCTACCGCTATTTTCAGTGCTTTCACGATTTGCGGTGTGTAATGTGTCGGTGTAACAAAATTGATATTATGACAACCTCTTTTTTGCAGACCGAGCATACTAAGCGCAAGTTCCTCTTCTGTCATCTTTTGTCCATATCCTAAGTGACTTATGTCATAGTTTTGACAGTATATGCAGCGCAGGTTACAGTTCGTAAGGAATATCGTCCCAGAGCCATGCAAGCCAACCAACACGCCTTCCTCTCCAAAATGCGGTTGCACACTGGACACCATCAAATGCTTATCTGATTGGCAATAGCCCTTTTCCCCTTTGTTTCTGTTGACACCACATGCTCGGGGACATAGTTTACACTCGTTTAGTATCTCCTCCAACTTCTCTATTCGTTCATTGAGCACCCCTCTTTCATAAGTTTCAAGATAAACAGGAGTACGTCTTCCTTTTTCCATTTCTTATTTTAATTGTACCCGTACCCTTTTTTTAAGAACAGGGACTAACCGCTTTATTTCTATTTCCCCGCCCTTCTCCATCTTGTATTCGTTAATAGGCATATTCGGGGGGTTTCCATTCACTTCATATACAAAAAAACCCTCCTCTTCATCTATTGATACAATGAACTCTTTGTCTCCTATTCTCTTTATTCCGACACCTGCAACTTCCTTTAACGCATCCATGATGCTCGCTCCCTTCTGAACTTCTACCTCATGCTCCTCACTGAAAATCTCCATTGCTTCGTACAGCTTACTTCTATTCACCCTTAACACATGCGTCTTACCGAATTTATTCCTTTCTACCAGTTCTGCATTCTCTAAAACCTTAACGTGCTTCGCTGCAACAGGTACCGATATACCTAACTCTTTTGCTAAACCAGATACATGATACTCACGTATCATCAAAAGCTTTAACATATCCACTCGCATTTTACTGCTCAATGCTTTGAATATATCGCTATTCATCTTCGTCTATCATCTTTTCTCCTAAATATATTATTTTATTTAGAACATCTATATCTCTTCTCGTATATCCTCAAGGTCATAACAGAGGTATCCTTCCGCCGTTAATTTCTCTTTTCCTTCTATTCTCTTTGCAATTAACCCAAAATATTCTATCCTCTCTTCATTATCCCAATTTACAAATCTTGATTTCTCTTTCAAATCCGCCATAATCTTCCTCGCTTCCCTTGATTGCAGGTCACTCCATTTCACCTCCATAAATACTATCTCTTTCGTTTCTTCATTTAATGCCACCAGGTCAATCTCCTTATCCCTGTGCCACCATCTTCCTATCCTATGGAATCGAAACGGTTTCTTCTCTACCAGGAATTCCATTGCAATCTTTTAAATTTAGATAAGTTATACTGCCACCTTCTCTCCTCACATAACAGGAATATGTTCTCCTTATCCTTCACAAATTCCTTCAGTAATCTGCTCTTCCCTGTTCTTCTCCTGCCGGAAAGGATGACGAACTCAAACCCATTCTCTTTGTATTTCGAATCTAAAAATTCGAGTTCCTTTCTTCTATCAACGAACTGTTTTCGGAACATGATTATATAATTTAACTTCGTATTTAAACATTATAAAATTTTACTCGATACAGCTCCTCTGCCAACCATTTTATATAACTCCTACCTTTTTTCCCTTCCTCCAACTTCTCCTCCCATTCCTCTGGAATTGCTCCTTCGCCGTAATAAGCACCGCTTATTGCACCTGTCATCGCACCTATGGTGTCCGCATCACCGCCCAAGCTTATTGCATAAACAACAGCATCCTTAAAGCTGTCGAAGCGAAGAAAAGAGTAAATTGCAGTTGGAACAGAGTTAAAAGCCTCTTCTCCATTCCCTAATTCAGAAATTATCGCTTTTTTATCCGCTTCTTTCGCCAAAAGAGCTTCTATTTTTCTTAGCTTTTCCTTATATATCACGTTTTTGACAAATTCTTTCAGGTCATGCAGCATCGCTTCTTTTTCGGTACCCTGGACTGCTAAGGCGATGGAGAACGCCTGTAAAGCTGCTCCTTCTTTGCCAAGCTCGTGAGAATGTGTGACATGACTTGACTTATACGCTATTTCCCTTAACTTATCTGCATTATCGTAATAAAAAATACCCACGGGAGCAATTCGCATTGCAGCTCCATTGCCATACGAACCTTTACCACCAAATAGTTTCCCTGATGCCTCTTCCCAACTCTCTCCCTCGCGTATCCTTCTCAATGCTTCTTTCGTCCCCGGACCATATCCCCTTCTCGCGTGGTAATTCTGGATGAACTTCGCTGCCATGTCCGCTCCATTGAAGCCGCGGTTCTCTATCAAAGATTCTGCAACTCCTATCATCATCTCGGTATCGTCGGTATATCGACCTGAAATCATTTTCCAGTCCTCCCCATACACCGAATTGACCTCCTCCATGCTATTGCCTTCCAGAGGAGCACCTAATGCGTCTCCTATGGCACTGCCTATTAATGCACCGATGAATTTGGATTTGAGGCTCATACTAAATAGTTTAAATTTAGGTAGGTTAAAGGATTACACATGAGCGAAGTCGAGAAGATATTTGGAAGAAATGCGCAGCTTATTGTCCTGGAGTATTTAATAAGAAATCGTGGCACCACAACGTACCTGTCAGGCATTGCCGAGGAGACCGGGCTTTCTCACTCTAGTGTCGCTCGAGTAATAGAACCGCTTTTGAAGATGAACATCGTGAAAGAAGGCAAAATGGGCAAGCAAATAAGAACGTTCACATTGGACGAGGATAATGAGGTGACAAAGTTGTTGATACGGTTTCATGATGAATTGAACAGAATACATGAGAAAAAGGACTAGTGATGAGCATGAAACCACAGCTAAAGGGTGATAAGGTCATCTGCATGGAAATTACTGATATTTCCGAAGACCTACCCTTACGAAGATATAGAAATGATGTTGTGGCGCGAGAAGCGGAAGTAAGGATAAAAGTAGGTGGAAGGATTTACACCCGGTTATTTTGCCTGCCTTCTCATCTTGAAGAACTCGCAATCGGTCATTTAAAATCAGAAGGGTTTGACCTCTCTTCCATCTCAAACCTCGAAGTCGAGGAGGGAAATCCTCGTCGGTTTCGCCCGCGGTAAGAGGTTTAACGTGTATACGAACGATTGGAGGATTGTGTGATTATACCCGCAGCTATAAAAAACACTTTTAATAGGTCAAAAAAATGTGAAAATCTCATGCTCAGCACATTTTTTCTATTTTTATCTCATTCTCGTGCAATCTCGTGGAAACTCTTCAATCGTTTATCCCAATATGCATCCATGATTTCTGATTCTGCGGAATTCTCGAATATGAGCTCGTTTTGCTCCAATTTGGTTATGGTGCCAATGTAATTCCATGTAGCACTCTGCCATTCGTTTTCGGTTAACTCCCTGCCTATTGCTTCTTCAATAATCATCCGGTTCAAAACGAGTTTTTTATCCCCTCTTATTCTTATCAGCATTCCGAATGGTGTGTAATCTGCGTGATTATCGCGGTTATAGGCGCAAACTGCTTTTGCAATAAGCAGGTTCGCAGGGACCGCATCAATAAAAACGCTTACCATCAGAAGTAATCACCCACCTGCTCTAAGGCTCTTGCAATGAGTTCAGCGCATTTATCGAGGTCTTTCAGGCTTAACAACTCCACAGGCGAGTGGATGTATCTTGTAGGGACACCGATTACACCTGTCGGTATGCCACTCCGGGTAAGTATTATCGCAGTAGCATCGGTCGTGCCGCCTTCCGATACGCTGAGCTGATACTCTATATTGTGATGCGATGCGGTCTCTTTAAGCCATCTCAATACAGAGGGCGGCGTTATTATGCCCCGACCTGAGGCATCGGAGACGGTAATTACGGGACCTTTCTCCATTTCTACCGTCGTGTCCTTCTTCTCTATCCCCGGATGCCCGCCCGCTATATCGGTATCTATTGCAATCGCCACATCGGGGTTGAGTTCGAATGCTGAAGTTCGTGCTCCTTTCAACCCCACTTCCTCTTGCACCGTACCTACGGCGTAAACCTCGAATTCAGTATTTGCCCTTTTAAGTGCTTCTATCATCGTGGCAACGCCGGAACGATTGTCAAAAGCTTTACAGGTAACTCTTCCGTTCTTGAGGTCTATAAAGTGCCTATCTATGGTGACCGGAGTTCCGATAGAGATGCCGGCTTGTTCCACTTCTTCTTTGCTGCGCGCACCCACATCTATGAACATATCTTCAGATTTTACTACCTTCTCGCGCTCTTCCTTCTTCATTTTATGCGGTGGTTTCGAGCCTATAACGCCGAACACAGTGCTGCCGCCATCGGAGTGCAAAATCACTCTTTGGTTAAGCAGCGTCTGGTCAAACCAGCCACCTATGGTTGAGAATCTTACGAATCCCTCGTCTTCTATGTGCTTCACCATAAGTCCTATCTCATCAAGGTGCGCAGCGATCATAACCGAGGGTTTTTTGCCCTGCTTCGTTGCTATCAGATTCCCCAACTTGTCGGTCTTTATCTCATCCACATACTGCTTTATCTCCGCTTCTACGATTGCCCTTATTTCGTCTTCGTAGCCGGGAACACCATGTGCCTCGGCTAATTTTTTCAACAATTCTCTCATTTTCTCTCTTCTGTTTTGCGTTAATTAGGTAATCCCGCCTCCCGGATTTGAACCGGGGACATCGCGGTGTCCGCGCGCGGTATGCGACCTTTGGGAGGTGGTCAGAAATTCACACTACAGCCGCGCACTCTTCCAAACTGAGTTAAGGCGGGATTTTGTCTTTGTTCGTATTATCAATTTTGACTATATAAATATTTAAATAATTCAACTTCCACTTCTTCTCCTTCTTCTATTATTTCCTTCCCTTTCCCCACGAATATATATCCATCTGCTTTTGACAGGGTGGTGATTGCACCAGACCCGGTAAGGATAGGATAAGCAAAGAATGCATTTTCTTCTTCTATCTTTTTCGTAAGATTCACAAGCACATATTCATTTCGTCCGGGCTCGGAGAAGATTCTAACTGCTGCCTTCGCTCTTATTCGCTTTGTCTTTTTAATTCTTTTTCCATCTTCTTCATCATTGTGCGAGTGAATGCCCGCTATTGTGTGCAGCAAAGGAGAAACGAAAAGGTTAAAGGTGATCAATGCAGAAGTTGGATTACCGGGCAATCCAAATACCGGCTTTCCCTGGACCATCCCGAGCACGAATGGCTTCCCCGGCTTTATGTCAACACCATGTACGATAATCTCGCCAAGCCCTTCTATTGCCGTGGGCAGCAGATCGCCAACACCCGCAGAGGTCCCTCCTGAGATTATTATAACATCAGCACCAGTTATAAGCGATTCCTTAAGTTTCGCTGATATCTCTTCCAGGCTATCCGGAGCTATTCCAAGGAATAAAGGAACGCAGCCCATTTCTATAACTGAATCACTGAGTGTTTGTGCATTAACGTCATATATTTTACCTGGTTCGAGGTGGGTTCCAGGCGCTACTAATTCGTTGCCCGTGGATACAATTGCCACTGACGGCTTTTTGCGAACAAGAACCTCATTTATTCCACAAGCAGCCAGAGCACCGGTTTCTCGCGGCGTTAAGATAGTTCCATTTCTTATTATCTTCTCTCCTTGTTTTATGTCTGAGCCTGCGGGCATGATATTTTCAGCAGGAGCTACGGGTTTATATATCTTCACCCTATCCCCATCCTCACGCGCATTTTCCACCTTTACAACCGCATTCGCTCCTTTTGGAACCGGCGCTCCGGTAGCTATGCCTGTGCAATAACCCTTTTCTATGTGTTGAGACTGCGAAGGGAACTCACCCGCCGGGATATAGCCCTTTATAATCAACGTAGAAGGGTTACTTTCATCTGCATAGAATGTATCGGAGGCAACAACGGCATAGCCGTCCATCGTAGAGCGGTCAAAAGGAGGAATATTGCACGGGGAAAAAATATCGGCGGAAGCAATTCTACCGAGTGCTCTGCCTACATTCACTTTCTCTGTCTTGGTGGCAATCTTTTTAGCAATTTGCACGCTGAGGTCTGCTATTACTTCTTCTACTTCTTTTTTCTCGGTTATTTCTAAGAACTGCTTCCCCATCAAACTTTCTTAAAAAGAAAGTTTGATCAAAGAGAATAAAAAGTTATTTTTTCTTATTCAGTTTGTTTCGCTGTTTCTTCTTTTTCAGATTTGGAGCGTGTCTCGAATCGGTATCCGAAAGCTTCGAGCATTTCTATTGGGAACGGAATGACGACAGTAGTAGCTTTCTCCTCCGTTGCATCTTTTATTGTCTGCAACGTTCGAATGAACATCCCGCCTTTTTCTCTTTGAAGCACGCTAGCCGCTTCTGCAATCTTCTTCGCTGCTTGGAACTCGCCATCCGCAGTGATAATTCGAGCCCTTTTATCCCTCTCCGCTTCCGCCTGTGCAGCCATCGCACGTTGCATCTCCTTTGGCAGCTCTACATCTTTTATCTCCACCGCAGACACTTTTATCCCCCATGGGTCTGTCGCTTCGTCAATTATGTGCTGTAATCGTTTGTTTAGCTTGTCGCGTTCAGACAGCAGTTCGTCCAGTTCCGCCTGTCCTATTACGCCTCTTATTGTGGTCAGCGCAATCTGAGAGGTGGCATAATCGTATCTTTGTACCGCGGTCACTGCCTTTTCAGGGTCAAGCACGCGGTAATAGACGACTGCATTCACTCTGGTGGTTACATTATCGCGGGTTATCACTTCTTGCGGTGGGACGTCAAAGACAACCACTCTCAAGTCTATCTTCACCATGCTCTCGAAGATGGGTATAATTAAGAACAGCCCGGGTCCCCTTGCGCCTACCAAACGTCCAAGTCTGAAGATTACGCCTCGCTCGTATTCCTTCACTACCTTTATTGACGATGCTAAAATAACCAAAGCCACAAATACAACCCCTATTATCCAGCCAAAATCCATTTTTTATTACCTCCTACTGTTATATTATGTTTGTATCCATTTATATAACTATGCATATCAGACTTGTGACTCCGAATCGAATTTAAAGTAGGGAAAAACAATGCTCAACCTAATCAGTTTCTTAACGCAAATACCGGTAAGAAAAGCTGCAAAAATAGAAGAAGTAGCAGCCAAAAGTTATCTCTTCCCTTTCGCTGCCTTATTAATTGGCTTGCTTGTCGCTGCGGTAGCTTTTATCTTTTTTGGATTCCTGGTTTCAACACCCGAAATTGCAGCTTCGCTCGTTCTGCTTGCTATTTATCTGGTCACGGGTTTGATGCATCTGGATGGTTTAGCAGATTTTTCCGATGGAATAATGGCAAGTGGAGATAGAAGAGAAAAGAGGAGGGCGATGAAGGACGAAAAAATAGGAATAGCAGGGTTGTTCGCTGTTATCTTTCTTATCCTGTTGAGTTTTTTCGCCGTTGAAACGGTATGTGCAGAGTTCACAAAGGCTACTACCCACAGTTTTGATTTGCTCACATTTTACTCTTTTGCTTCCGTTTTCATAATCGCAGAGGTTTCTGCAAAACTAAGCATGAATACCTGTATTTTACTTGGCAAAGGCTCATCAGATACTAATGAAGGAATAGGGGCTTTGTTTATAAATTCGTGCTCAAAATCCAAATACGTGATTGCCCTTGTCTCCTCTACACTCATCGCTTTAATTTTTACTGCTTTTTCTCTTCGATTCTTTATCGTGTTTACGGGCATCGCAGTCGCCGGGGTCGTATCTTGCATTGCAAAGAACAAATTTGGTGCAATAAGTGGGGACGTCATGGGCGCTTCTAACGAGCTCGCAAGATGTGCAACTCTGCTTCTATGGGCTATTTTTATTTTTACACTTTCTTAAAAAGTTTTAATGATCGCAATAATCCTCGCAGGCGGGAAGAGCAGCAGATTAGGAGAAGGGATAGAGAAGGCACTTATAGAGATAGGTGGAAAACGGCTAATAGATTTGGTTGTAGAAAGCGTGCGAGAATCGAAAGCAGAAGATTTTCTCGTGGCTATCACAAAAAACACACCGAAAACCAGGGAATATTGCAAACTCCTAAATTATAAAACGGTAGAAACACCAGGTGAAGGTTATCATGAAGATTTGCAGTATTTGCTCCTGCGATATCCAGAATTCGTATCCGTTGCATGTGATATCCCTTTCTTAAGAAATGGGCACATCAATGCGATGATAGACGCTTATTTATCACGTAAACCCCGCATCAGTATCACAGGTGCTGTTCCATTGGATATAGTGCCAGAAAATATAACTCCCGGCTATGTGTTCAAGCACGGAGGTAAAGAGTTTGTTTCTTGCGGCATTAACGTGGTCACGAGTTCCGAAGATTCGATACCTTTTGTCTTTAACGAGCCTTTGCTTGCCATAAATGTAAACACAAGTGACGAATTGAGCGTGGCGAAGAAAAATCTAAATCCAAATGCCAAAACCGCTATGATTTAGGATTGCTAACCCCCTTTGCTTTTTAATGAAGAGTTTCTATACAATAAGGGATGAATGAACATGCACGATGAGGAAAAGAGAGACCGTTTAACGGTGGCAAATAAGCCTGAAGAGCTTGCCTTAGAGTATCATGCTCGCTATCAAGGAAAAATAGAGGTGGGGCTGAAGGCACCGGTTAGAAGCTATGATGACTTCGCAATATGGTACACGCCGGGTGTAGCAGAGCCATGCAGGCGGATAAAGACCAATAGAGAACGAGTGTTTGAATATACAAACAAAAGTAATTCTGTGGTAATAGTAACGGATGGGACGAGAGTGCTGGGTTTAGGAGATGTGGGGGCAGAAGCGGCGCTTCCAGTAATGGAAGGAAAGGCAATGCTATTTAAATATTTGGGAGATGTAGATGCGTTTCCTGTCTGTTTAGCTACGAAGGATGCAGATGAGATAATAAAAGCAGTGAAATGGATAGCACCTACATTTGGCGGTGTGAATTTAGAGGACATAGAAAGTCCGAAGTGCTATTACATACTGGAGAGGTTACAGGAGGAGTTGAATATGCCTGTGTGGCATGACGACCAGCAGGGCACCGCATTGGTGATACTTGCGGGATTGATAAATGCATTGAAAGTAGTAGGAAAGAAGATGAACGAGGTGACGATATCGTTGATAGGTGCGGGCGCGGCAAACATTAACGTTGCGAGATATGTGTCCATTGCAGGTGCGAGATGGGGAGATATGATAATGGTGGATAGCAAGGGGATATTGAATGCAGATAGGAAGGACGTAAAAGGTGATAAAAATAAGTGGGAGATGTGCGAAAAGACGAACAAAGAGGGTAGAACAGGGGGTGTAAAAGAGGCAATGCGGGGCACTGATGTTTGTATAGCCCTTTCAACGCCGGGTCCGGGTGTAATAAAAAGAGAATGGGTAGCGGATATGGCTGACAATGCGATTGTATTTGCATGCGCAAACCCGGTGCCGGAGATCTGGCCATGGGAAGCAGAGGAAGGGGGCGCGAAAATAGTTGCTACCGGAAGATCGGACTTTAAAAATCAATTAAACAACTCTTTAGGCTTTCCCGCAGTTTTCAGAGGTGCTTTGGATGTTCGTGCCACATGTATAACAGAAGAGATGTGTATAGCAGCGGCAGATGCAATAGCGAAGTATGCGGAAGAGAAAGGCATAAATGAGGGCTATATAATTCCAAGGATGGAAGAGCGCGAGATGTATGTATGCGAAGCAGTTGCGGTGGGTATGAAGGCGATAGCGCAGGGAGTAGCTGAAAGGAAAATGAGCATTGAAGAATTAGAAGAGGAGGCACGAGAGAAGATATTCAAGATAAAATAATAAAAGTTTTTATAGGGATAAAATTAGATATATATTGTAGCAAGTTTTGGTGCCGACTTCGATTGCGCGAAGTCTGCGCTACAAGATGAGGATAAATGGGGACACGAAAAGAGATAATCGTGTCCGACATGGATACTTAAGCCCAATCTGACGAGCCAGTAAATCTGATTGGTTCGGTCGAGTGAGGCGTGTGCCAAGCCCTGCCATTTAATACTGGTTGATCCTGCCAGAGGCTACTGCCATCAGAGTTCGATTAAGCCATGTTAGTCGAGGGTGCTTCTTCCTCTTCGGAGGAGAAGTAACCCGGCGGACGGCTCAGTAACACGTGGACAACTTACCCTTGGGACCGGGATAACCCCTGGGAAACTGGGGCTAATACCGGATAGAGCATCGGCTGCTGGAATGCGCGATGTTCAAAAGCTGAGGCGCCCAAGGATAGGTCTGCGGCCGATTAGGTTGTTGTTGATGTAACGGATCAACAAGCCCACGATCGGTACGGGTTGTGAGAGCAATAGCCCGGAGATGGGTTCTGAGAGAAGAACCCAGGTCCTACGGGACGCATCAGGCGCGAAAACTTTACAATGTGCGAAAGCACGATAAGGGAACTCTGAGTGCCTCCTAAGGAGGCTGTTCAGGTGTCTAAAAAGCACCTGAAGTAAGGGCTGGGTAAGACCGGTGCCAGCCGCCGCGGTAACACCGGCAGCCCAAGTGGTAGCCACGTTTATTGGGTCTAAAGCGTCCGTAGCCGGCTGTGTAAGTTCCTTGGGAAATTTGGCTGCTTAACGGTCAAGCTTTCAGGGAATACTGCCCAGCTTGGGACCGGGAGAGGTCAGAGGTACTCCAAGGGTAGGGGTGAAATCCATTAATCCTTGGGGGACCACCGGTAGCGAAGGCGTCTGACCAGACCGGGTCCGACGGTGAGGGACGAAGGCTAGGGGCGCGAACCGGATTAGATACCCGGGTAGTCCTAGCTGTAAACGATGTGGGCCAGGTGTTGGCATTACTGCGAGTGATGCCAGTGCCGAAGGGAAGCCGTTAAGCCCACCATCTGGGGAGTACGGTCGCAA